>DASUAC010000228.1:0-8115 GCA_035763985.1 Jatrophihabitans sp.
CCCCGCTGGCCGGGCCGGTAGTAGTCGGTGCCGACCAACTCGTCCGGCGGGTATTGCTGGGTGGCCACCCCCTCCGGCAGGTCGTGCGGATAGGTATAGCGCTGGGCATGGCCGAGCCGGCTGGCGCCCGGATAGTGACCGTCCCGCAGCGGTGGCGGTACCGGACCGGCCTTGCCGGCCTGCACGTCGGCGATCGCGTCGCCGATCGCGGTGATCACCGCGTTCGACTTCGGGGCCAGCGCCAGGTGGATGGTGGCCTGGGCCAGGTTGATCCGCGCCTCCGGCATCCCGATCAGCGCCACCGCCTGGGCGGCCGCGGTGGCCGCCAGCAGCGCGGTCGGATCGGCCAGGCCGATGTCCTCGCTGGCATGCACCACCAGCCGGCGGGCGATGAAGCGCGGATCCTCGCCGGCCACGATCATCCGGGCCAGGTAGTGCAGGGCGGCGTCGACGTCCGAACCGCGGATCGACTTGATGAACGCGCTGATCACGTCGTAGTGCTGGTCGCCGTCCCGGTCGTAGCGGACCGCGGCCTGGTCGATCGCCTGCTCGAGTTCGGCCAGCCCGATCTCGGCCGGTGTCGCCGGCGCACCGCCCGCCGCGGTCAGCACCGATCCGGCGGCTGCCTCCAGCGCGGTCAGCGCCCGGCGGGCATCGCCACCGGCCAGCCGGACCAGGTGCGCGCGAGCCGGTTCGGTCAGCGTCACCGCGCCGGCCAGCCCGCGCTCCTCGGTCAGCGCCCGGCAGATCAGGACGTCGATGTCGGCGTCGGACAGCGGCTGCAGGGTGAGCAGCAGGCTGCGCGAAAGCAGCGGCGAGACCATCGAGAAGTACGGGTTCTCGGTGGTGGCCGCGACCAGGGTGACCGTACGGGCCTCCACGGCCGCCAGCAGCGAATCCTGCTGGGTCTTGGAGAACCGGTGGATCTCGTCGATGAACAGCACGGTCGGCCGGCCGCCGTGTTCCAGGGTGCGGCGCGCGGTGTCGATCACCGCCCGGACGTCCTTCACGCCCGCGTTGAGCGCCGACAGCTGGACGAACCGGCGATTGTTCGCGGTGGACACGATGCTGGCCAGCGTGGTCTTGCCGGTGCCGGGCGGCCCGTACAGGATCAGCGACATCGGGGCGTCGCCCTCCACCAGCCGGCGCAGCGGCGAGCCCGGGCCGAGCAGGTGCTGCTGGCCGATCACCTCGTCCAGGGTGCGCGGGCGCATCCGGATCGCCAATGGCGCGTTCGGCCCGGCCTCGGCCGAAGCGCCGACGGGATCCGACAGCGGTTCCAAGAGCTCCTCCGGCTCGCCGAACAGGGTCACGCACCAACCCTAGACTTGGCCTAGGACAAAGGAGGCGCTCGTGGCTGTGATGACCGCCCGCCGCCGGATCATCCGGCTGCGCGCCGGCGCGGTGGCCCAGGAGGGTGACGAGCTGACCGTCGAGGCGCCGCTCAACCTGATCTGCGACGGCGAGTCGATCGCCACCCTGATGCGCACCCCGGGGCACGACCTGGAGCTGGCCACCGGCTGGCTCGCGGTGGAGTCCGGCGTGCGGTCGCCGGACGACCTGGTCGGGTTGCGGCAATGCCGCACCGAGGACGACCTGAGCCTGCGCGCCCAGGACGGGATCAGCGGCCGCGGGGTGGACCAGGTGCACCTGGGCCTGCGTCCCGGCGTCGAACCGCCCCGGCCGCGGGCCTGGGTGACCGGTGCCGCCTGCGGGGTGTGCAGCGCCGACGTGCTCGACCTCGCCCCGCTGCGCCGGTCCGTGCCGCACACTCCCGGCTGGACGGTGCCGGCCGCAACGCTGCAGGCGCTGCCGGACGGGCTGCGGGGCCAGCAGCGGACGTTCGCCCGGACCGGCTCGCTGCACGCCGCCGGGCTGGCCGCTGCCGACGGCGAGCTGCTGGTGGTCCGGGAGGACGTCGGCCGGCACAACGCGGTGGACAAGGCAACCGGCTGGGGGCTGCTGGCCGGCCGGCTGCCGCTGACCGACCTGCTGCTGGTGGTGAGCGGGCGGGTGTCGTTCGAGATCGTGCAGAAGGCGGTGGCGACCGGCTGCGCGGGCATCGTGGCGGTGTCCGCGCCGTCCGACCTGGCGGTGGACCTGGCCCGCGAGTACGACCTGCTGCTGGCCGGCCTGGTGCGGGACGGCCGGATGAACGTCTACGCCGGCGAGGAGTCGATCACCGGCCTGTAGGAGTTTCGATGATGGACGCAGGACGCACCGTCCGGGCGATCGCAGTTGTCGCGATGCTCACGCTGGCCGCCTGCGGCTCCAGCCGTCGCACGCCGGCCAACACCTCGCCAGCAGTCAGCACGCCGCCTGCCACGAGCATCAGTCCCACCGGCAGCACATCCGTGACCAGCCAGTCTGCCCCCGCCGTCGGCGCAAGCCCGTCCGGGTCGGCGAGCACCGGTCCGGTCCCCCGGTTCGACCACGTCGTGGTGGTGGTCGAGGAGAACCGCGCGTACAGCCAGATCATCGGCGACCCGGCGGCGCCGTACCTCAACTCGCTGGCCGCCGGCGGCGCGCTGTTCACCCGGTCGTACGGGCTCACCCACCCCAGCCAGCCGAACTACCTGGCGCTGTTCTCCGGCTCCACCCAGGGCGTGGCCGGCGACTCCTGCCCGCACAGCTTCGCCGGCCCGAACCTGGGCAGCCAGCTGATCGGGGCCGGGCTGGGCTTCGCCGGCTACTCCGAGTCGATGGCGTCCGACGGCTTCCTCGGCTGCAGCAGCGATTCCTACGCCCGCAAGCACAATCCCTGGTCCGACTTCGCCAACCTGCCGGCCACCGTCAACCGCACCCTGGACGCCTTCCCGGCCGACTACGCCACGCTGCCCACCGTCTCGTTCGTGATCCCGAACCTGGACCACGACATGCACGACGGCAGCGTGGCCACCGGCGACGGCTGGTTGAAGGCTCATCTCGACGGCTACGCGCAGTGGGCCAAGACCCACCACAGCCTGCTGATCGTGACCTGGGACGAGAACGACAACAGCCCCGGCAACCACATCGCGACGATCCTCTACGGCCAGTCGGTGCGGACCGGCCGGTACGCCGAGCGGGTCAGCCACTACCGGCTGCTGCGTACCCTGCAGACCGGCTACGGCCTGCCCGGCCTGGGCGACAGCGCAACCGCGAGCCCGATCACCGACGTCTGGCAGTAGCCGACCAACCCGCCACGCCCGGCCGGTGCGAAGCCGCCTCAGCTGTGCGCGGTGGGCAGCGCGTCCGTCTCGCTGGCCACCGCTCGGCCGGCCACCGCCTCACTGCGCACCACCGGTTTGGCGTCCACCCCGGCCTCCTTCCGCTGCTCCGGCGTGATCGGCGCCGGCGCCTCGGTCAGCGGGTCGTAGCCGCCGCCGGTCTTCGGGAAGGCGATCACCTCGCGGATCGAGTCCGCGCCGGACAGCAGCGCGCAGATCCGGTCCCAGCCGAAGGCGATGCCACCGTGCGGCGGCGCGCCGTAGGCGAAGGCGTCCAGCAGGAAGCCGAACTTCTCCCGCGCCTGCTCCGGTGACAGGCCCATCACCGCGAACACCCGCTCCTGGATGTCGCGCCGGTGGATACGGATCGAGCCGCCGCCGATCTCGTTGCCGTTGCAGACGATGTCGTAGGCGTAGGCCAGCGCGGTGCCGGGCTCGGTGTCGAAGGTGTCGTAGTACTCCGGCTTCGGGCTGGTGAAGGCGTGGTGCACCGCGGTCCAGGCGCCGGAGCCGACCGCGACGTCGCCGCTGGCGGTCGCCTCGGCGCTTGGCTCGAACAGCGGCGCGTCCACCACCCAGAGGAACGACCATTCGCCGGGTACCAGCAGGCCGGCCCGCCGGCCGATCTCCAGCCGGACCGCGCCCAGCAACGACTGCGAACTCTTGCGGGCACCGGCGGCGAAGAACACGCAGTCCCCCGGCTTGGCGCCGACGAACTCTTCCAGCCCGGCCCGTTCGGACTCGGACAGGTTCTTGGCCACCGGACCGGACAGCTCACCGTCCGGCCCGATCAGCACGTAGGCCAGCCCGCGGGCACCGCGCTGCTTGGCCCACTCCTGCCAGGCGTCCAGCTGCCGGCGCGGCTGGGACGCGCCGCCGGCCATCACCACCGCCCCGACGTACTCGTTCTGGAACACCCGGAACGGGGTCTCGGCGAAGTAGTCGGTGCAGTCGGTCAGTTCCAGCCCGAACCGCAGATCCGGCTTGTCGGAGCCGTACCGGTCCATCGCCTCGGCGTAGCTCAACCGCGGGATCCCGTCCGGGATCTCGTAGCCGATCAGCTGCCAGAGCTCCCGCAGTACGTCCTCGGCGACCTCGATCACGTCCTGCTGCTCGACGAAGCTCATCTCGATGTCGAGCTGGGTGAACTCCGGCTGCCGGTCGGCCCGGAAGTCCTCGTCCCGGTAGCAGCGGGCGATCTGGAAGTACCGTTCCAGGCCGGCCACCATCAGCAGCTGCTTGAACAGCTGCGGCGACTGCGGCAGCGCGTACCAGGAGCCGGGCTGCAACCGGGCCGGCACCAGGAAGTCCCGGGCGCCCTCCGGCGTGGAACGGGTCAGCGTCGGCGTCTCGATCTCGTGGAAGCCATGCCGGTAGAGCACCTCCCGGGCCGCCCGGTTCACCCGGCTGCGCAGCCGCAGTGCAGCCGACGGCGCGGGCCGGCGGAGATCGAGGTAGCGGTAGCGGAGCCGGACCTCCTCCCCCACCTCGGTGTGCTCGTCGATCTGGAACGGCAACGGCGCGGCGGAGTTGAGCACCTCCAGCTTGTCCGCGGCCACCTCGACCTCGCCGGTCGGGATGTTCGGGTTCACCTTGCCCTCGAGCCGGGTACGCACCTGCCCGGTCACCCGGATCACCCATTCGTTGCGCAGGTCGTGCGCGATCGCATCGTCGCGGATCACCACCTGCACCACCCCGCTGCCGTCGCGCAGGTCGATGAAGGCGACCCCGCCGTGGTCGCGGCGGCTGGCCACCCAGCCCGCCAGGGTTACCGTCTGACCGTCCTCGGACGCGCGCAGCGAGCCGGCCTCATGGGTGCGGAGCACAGAGCTTTCCCTTCGATGTCGTGACGTTCCATTGTCCCAGTACGGGACCGGGCAGCCGCGGTCAGGACTCGGGCCGGACGATCTGCGGATTCAGATCCTCGGCCGGCGGCAGCCAGCTGTCCGGATCGGCCGGGCCCTGCTCGCCGGTCCGGATGTCGCGTACCGAGTCGGTCTCCGCCGCACCGGTCGAGCCGTCGGCCGGTGGTTGGGCACCACCTGTCAAGCCGTCAGCCGGTGGTTGGGCACCACCGGTCAGGCCGTCGGCCGTCGAGGCGGCAGCCGGGAACCAGACGAACGGGATGCCGCGCCGCTCGGCAAACCGGATCTGCTTGCCGTACTTCTGCGGGCTGGGGGCCACCTCACACGGCACGCCGCGGGCCCGCAGCCGTTGCGCGATCTGCTCGCTGACCGGCCGGGACTGCTCGTCCGGCAGCGCGACCAGCACCGCCGAGGGCACCGAGCGGGACGCGGTGAGCTTCTTGCGGGCGAACAGCGGCACCAGCATCCGGGTCACCCCCAGCGAGATGCCGACGCCGGGGTAACTGGTCCGGCCGTCGCTGGCCAGCGAGTCGTACCGGCCGCCGGAGCAGATCGAGCCGAGGCTCTCGAAGCCGGCCAGCCGGGTCTCGAAGACCGTCCCGGTGTAGTAGTCCAGCCCACGCGCGATCCGCAGGTCGGCGACCACGCTGAACCGGTCGTTGTTCAGCCCGGCGCAGCCGTCCACCACCGCGGCCAGCTCGGCCAGGCCCTCCGACAGCAGCGGGTGGCGCACCCCGAGCGCGTCCACCCGCTCGACGAAGGACGAGTTCGGGGTACGGATCTGGGCCAGCGCCAGGCAGCGGTCGGCCTGCCCGGCGGTCAGCCCGGCATCGTCGACCAGCATGGTCAGCACGACCTCGGCCGGCACCTTGTCCATCTTGTCGATGACCCGCATCACCGCCGCCGGATCCGGCGCGCCGACGCCGTGGAAGTAGCCCTCGATCAGCTTGCGGTTGTTGACCTGCAGGGTGAGCGCCGGCACCGGCAGCGCGGACAGCGCCTCGGCCATCACCCGGGCCACCTCCACGTCGTGGTGGAACGGCAGCACGTCGCGGGCCACCACGTCGATGTCGGCCTGGGTGAACTCCCGGTACCGGCCCTCCTGCGGCCGCTCGCCCCGCCAGACCTTCTGGATCTGGTAGCGGCGGAACGGGAACTCCAGCTTGCCGGCGTTCTCCAGCACATAGCGGGCGAACGGCACGGTCAGGTCGAAGTGCAGGCCCAGCTCAGAGGTTTCTTCCTCGGCGGCGTGCAGCCGGCGCAGCAGGTAGACCTCCTTGTCCACCTCGCCCTTGCGCAGCAGCTGGTCCAGCGGCTCGGCGGCCCGGGTCTCGATCGGGGCGAAGCCGTGCAGCTCGAACGTTCGGCGCAGCTGGTCCAGCACCTGCAGTTCGGCCAGCCGCTCGGCCGGCAGCAGCTCCGGGAAGCCGCTCAGCGGCGTCGGCTTGGCGGCCGGCCGTGGCTGGGTGCGCTCGACCGGCTGGGTGCGCTCGGCCGGCTGGGTGCGCTCGGCCGACTGGGTGCGCTCGACCGGCTGGGTGGTCTCGACCGATTCCGCGGAAGTCGATTCAGAGGCGGTCACAGCAACTCTCTCAGGAACGGGTTGGTGGCTCTCTCCCGGCCTATGGTGGTGCCCGGACCGTGCCCGGGACAAACCAATACTTCATCGGCCATCGGCAGGATCACGTTCTTCAGCGAATCCCGCATGGCCGGCATCGAGCCACCGGGCAGGTCGGTACGGCCGATGGAACCGGCGAACAGCACGTCACCGGTGAAGGCCACCGGCGCGTCCGGGGCCTCGGCGTGGAACAGCACGGACCCCTCGGTGTGACCCGGCGCATGCCGGACGGTCAGGTCCAGCCCGGCGATCTGCAGCCGGCCGCCGTCGTCCAGGGTGCGCACGTCGTCCGGTTCGGCGAAGGTCAGGCCGCGAACCCCGTAGATCGGCGCGCCGACCGGCAGCCCCATCAGCCACCACGGGTCGGCCAGCGCCCGCCGGTCGGCCGGGTGGATGTAGGCCGGCACGTCCTTCGCCTGGCACACCGGCAGCACCGAGAAGGTGTGGTCCAGGTGGCCGTGGGTCAGCAGCACCGCCACCGGATGCAGCCGGTGCTCGGCGATCACCTCGTCCAGCCGGCCGGTGACGCCCACCCCGGGATCGATCACGAGACACTGCTCGCCCGGCCCGTCGGCCACCACGAAGCAGTTGGTGCCGAGCAGGTCGGCCTCGATGCACTCGATCAGCACGCGGTCCCCCTCCTGACGTCGGGTTCCACCGTACTGAGCCTGTTCGGTACCGGGCCCAGTCGGTACTGTGGCTCATTTCGGTACCGGGCCCAGGCGGTACTGTGGCTCATTTCGGTACCGAGCCCAGGCGGTACTGTGGCTCATTTCGGTACCGAGCCCAGTCGGTACTGTGGCTCATTTCAGTACCGAGCCCAGGCGGTACTGTGCCGACTCACAGCGCCAGCGGGCGCACCGGCCAGCCGAGTTTCGTAGAATTCGGCACCGTTGCCCCACGAACCTTCGCCGTCCTCGCGGCCGAGAAGCAAAGGATGCCCGCGTGCCGACTAGCAAGCAGCGACGGGAAGCCGCCCGTCGCCACCTGGAACGTCAGTTGGTACGCCGCCAGCAACGCGAGGCGCGCCGGCGCCGGATGAACGTGATCGCCTCGGTGGTCGGCATCCTGGCGCTGGTCCCGATACTGGTGGTCACCACGATCATGCTGCGGCACGACAACAAGTCGTCGAACACCGCCGCGAGCAGTTCCAACAGCGCCTCGGCGTCGGCGTCTGCCTCGGCCTCGCCGTCCAGCACCGCCGCACCGCTGCCCAGCCGGGCGGCGCCGCCGATCAAGGCCCGCGCGGCGAAGAAGACCTCGGGACCGTGCGGGTACGCCGAGAACGCCAGCAAGCTGACCCAGGGCAACCTGTTCGACGTCGGCCTGCCGCCGGATCCGAAGCCGACCCCGACCGTTGACCGGACCGCGGTGTTCACCACCAACCAGGGCACGATCACCGTCCTGCTGGACGCCAAGAACGCGC
>DASUAC010000229.1:0-7736 GCA_035763985.1 Jatrophihabitans sp.
TGGCCGTGGACCGGTCGCACGGCGCGGCGCCGAGGTGACCGGGTAGCTTTCCAATCGAGGGACGTGGCGGTGACGGCGCGATCCCCGGGGGGTTCGCATGAGCGTCGCGATGCGGCTGCCCGCGGCCGGCCGCCGGCTGAACGCCGGCATGATCGCGGCACTGCTGGTGGCATCCGGCGGGCTGTACCTGCGCTGGGCGCCGCCGGCACCGGATCTGGCCGCGCAGGTGGCCCGGGCCGAGGTCGTCCGGGTGCACGGCATCTCATCCTGGTGGACCGGCTGGTTCGGCGGCATGCTGCTGCCGGACTACAGCCTGCTCAGCCCGGCCTGGATGGCGATGCTGGGCGTACGGGCCACCGCGGTGCTGGCCGTGGCCGTCACCACCGCCGCCGGCTACCGGTTGAGCCGGCCTGCGTTGCGTCCGCGCGCCACCGTGTTGGCGACCGCGGTGTTCAGCTTCGCCAACGTGATGGACGGCCGGATCACCTTCGCGGCCGGCATCGCGGTGGCCTCGCTCGCCCTGCTGTCGATCTACGGCGACCGGGCACTCGTGCTGACGGTGGCGCTGACCGCCGCCGCGTACGCGGCCAGCCCGCTGGCCGGCTTCTTCCTCGGCCTGGTGTTGCTGGCCCTCGCCGTCGGCGATGAGGACCGGCGCCGGCCCGCGGTCGCGGCGGCCGGGGTGCTGGTGGCAGTCGCGTTGCTGATGGCGATGTTCTTTCCCGGCACCGGAACCATGCCGTTCCCGGTGACCAGCGCGCTGCCGGCCGTCCTGTGCTGCCTGCTGGTGGTCGGCTGCGCCGGGCACCGGACGATCCGGCTGGCCGGTGGGCTGACCCTGCTCGCGATCGCCGTACTGCTGGTAGTGCCCAGCCCGATCGGGGAGAACGTCACCCGGCTGTCGTGGACCTACTCGGTCCCGGTGCTCGTCGCGACGATGCGCAGCCGTCGCTGGCAGATCGCCGTCGTCCTCGCGGCGGTGGCGGCCTGGCCGGTCACCGACCTGGTGCAGCAGCTCAGCACCACCGGAGCACCGTCCACCCGGGCCGGCTACTACCAGCCGCTGATCGACCGGCTGCAGCAGGCCCGGGCCGGCCAGCCGGCCGCCGACCTCGGGCAACGACTGGAGGTCCTCGACACCAACAACCATTGGCCGACCGTCTATCTGGCGGCCATGTCGCTGGCCCGCGGCTGGGACCGGCAGGCCGACCGGGCGGACAACCCGATCTTCTACCGGCCAGGCCTGACCAGCGAGAGCTACCACGCCTGGCTGCACAGCCTGGCGGTCGGCTGGATCGCGGTGCCGGCCGCGCCGCTCGACTACGCCGCGCAGGCCGAGTCACGCATCGTGGCGGCCCGGCCCGGCTATCTGCGCCTGGTCTGGTCGAACCAGGATTGGCAGCTGTTCCGGGTGCTGGACGCTCCGCCGCTGGCGACCGGGGCCCGGGTCACCGCGGTGGCCGCGACCGGCATCGACCTGGCCGTCCCGGCCCCGGCCGAGGTGCAACTGCGCGTCCGATGGTCGCCCTACCTCACCCTGCTGTCCAGCGCCGGGCAGCCGGCCGGCGGCTGCCTGCAGGACGACCACGGGTTCTTGCGGATCGCCGTCCCGGCGGCCGGGCGCTACCGGCTGGTGAGTCATTTCGATCCGGTCCGCGGCATCACCGGCGCCCACGAGGACTGCGTGATTCCGCCGGCGGGCTGATCCGGCTGACCTCGGCTCGGCCAGGGCATCCGGCGGCCTGCGTGGTCCGGCCGACTTCCGGCCCGCCTCTGGCCGACTTCCGGCGGCCTGCGTGCTCCGGCCGACTCCGGCCGACTCCGGCCGCAATGGCAATTGTTTAATCGTCGAAATTCGAATTCGAATATAGGTACACTAGACACTATGGCCAATTCGCCGGGTCCTCCGGCTCCCATCGACACGTCCGCCACCGGGACCGCGCCTGGCTACGGCTCAGCGCTGGCCGACTACCAAACCGCAATCGCCGGCTACACCGCAGCCGGCGGACACGAGACGGTGCAGCGGGTGGTCACCGCGCTGAACCGGATCAGCAAACGCCTGGACAGCTACTACCGAGAGCAGTTCTCCGAGCTGAACCTGCAGCGCGGCGACTGGGGAGTACTTGCCGAACTGGCCCTGCACGGCGCGGACGGCAGCTCCACGCCGTCCCGGCTGGCCGACATCACCGGCGTCTCTCCGTCGACCATGACGCACCGGCTGGACCAGCTGGTCGAGCGCGGCCTGGTCCAGCGAACGCCCGATCCGGAGAACCGTACCCGGATGAAGGTCCGGCTGACCCGAGCCGGCCACGAGCTGTTCCGCAAGTCGGTGGTCGATGCCGACGTCACCGAGGCGGCGGTGCTGTCCGCGCTCGATGCCGCGGAGCAGGAGCAGTTGGCGAACCTGCTGGAGAAGGTGCTGGTCAGCCAGCCGCCTCGGCGCCGGCACTTCACGAACGGCTGACCGACTGCACCTAGCCCGACCGGAGCTGTCCTGTCGCGCACCCCGACCGTGGCGGTGGTCGCACGGCGCTTCCTTACGAGCACCTGTCGCGTGGGAATAGTTGAGCGCTCAATATGTTGGGACTGGTAGAGCGACTACCCTGACCCTGAGTGAAAGGCGCGTACCGATGTCCATCTACCGGCTGAACCATGCGGTGCTCTACGTGCGGGACGTGGCGACCAGCGTTGCGTTCTATCGGGATGTGCTCGGCTTCGAATACATCCCGGGCGGTGACGCGATCCCCGGCGGGGCGTTCCTGCGCACGCCGGGCTCGACCAACGACCATGACCTGGGCCTGTTCCAGATCGGCTCGCAGGCGGCCCCGTCCGGTGCCGGCCGCAGCACGGTCGGGCTCTACCACCTGGCCTGGGAGGTGGACCGGCTCGGTGATCTGGCCGACCTGGCCGGCAAGCTGTCCGCCGCCGGGGCGCTGGTGGGCGCCTCCGACCACGGCACCACCAAGTCGCTGTACGGCCACGACCCGGACGGGCTGGAGTTCGAGATCGTGTGGCTCATCCCGGCGCACCTGCTCACCGACGCCGACCGCTCGGCATCCGGCCGGATCGGGCCGCTGGACCTGCAGGCCGAGTTGGACCGGTACGGCGCCGACGCCCGTGGTGGCCTGGGCATCAGCCGGCCCACCCTGGTCTAGCGGCCGGGGTCCCGGCGGGACACCCCACCGAGTTGCCCGGCGGGTGATGCTTGCCGTGGTTCCTCGGCGCGTGATGCTTGCCGTGGTTCCTCGGCGCGTGATGCCCACGCGCTGTTCCGACGACGCCTGAGCATGACACGCAAGGCACGGCAGCGGCCCCGGCTCCGAGACGGGTGCGGCCCCGAGACGGGTGCGGCCCCGGAGACGGCCCCGGCTCCGAGACGGGTGCGGCCCCGGAGACGGCCCCGGCTCCGAGACGGGCACGGCCCCGACCCCAGACGGCCCCGGCTCCGAGACGGGTGCGACCCCGAACCGATCGCTCGGTTCGGGGCCGCATCGTTGTCAGCCGATAACCGGCTCTACCCCAGGCAGGAGTTGGCCGAGTTCGAGGTGACCGGGCAGTTCTTCTTGGTCACCACGAAGTCGGTGCTGCTGCTGGTGGTGCCATCGCCGGCCACCGCGGTCACGGTGTGCGTGCCATCGGTCTTCTTCTCCATGGTGAGCACCAGCGTGCCGGCCCCGGTCGAGTCGGTGGTGACGGTGCCCACCTGCTGGCCGTCGAGCAGGACGCTCAGCGCACTGGTCGGGTTCCAGCCGGCCAGCGTGATGGTGGCATCGTCGCGCACCCGGACCGGATCCAGATTGACCGCCACGGTGCCCTGCAGGAAGTGCGCGACCGGCCGGATCCGCACCACCTGCGGGTCGTGGTCGGACGCCTGCGCACCGAACTCGGAGTTGACGTGGATCACGTCATAGGCCACCGCATCCGGCCCGGCCGAGGACAGCGGGGTGGACACGAAGATGTGGTCCAGCACCTGCGAGATGCCGTTGTACACGTAGGTGTACTGCTGGTCGGCCGGCAACGTGGTGATCAGGTCGGTCAGAGTCGCGCCGTTGTCGGTCAGCGTCTTCATCGACGGGGAGAACTGGTAGTCGTTGAAGTCGCCGGCCAGCACGATGTTCGCCCGCGGATCGGCGTTCAGCACCTGGTGCACGAAGTCGTTCAGCACCGTCGCCTGCTGCTGGCGCTGCACCTCCGAAGTGCGGTTCGGTGGCTGGAACCGGCCGTCCGCGCTCTGGTCACCGCCCTTGGAGTCGAAGTGGTTGCCCACCACGATCACCTTGCGGCCGTTGAAGATGAACTCACCCGCCAGCGGCTTGCGGCTGTCCGTCCAAGCGTCGTTGGTCGGGTCCACCCGGCCCGGCGAGAGCGAGAGCTCGGCGGTGCCGTCACTGCCGGTGCTCACCGTGACGCCGGTGGTGGAGTCGCCACCCGGCTTGGACACGAAGCTCACCCGGTCCGGGTTGTAGAGGAACACCACCCGGATGTTGCCGCCCGGCTGGCCACCGTCCGCGTCGTTGACCGGGTCGATCTCCGACCACTGGTAGCTGGGGCCACCCGCGGCGCTGATCGCAGCGGTCAGCTTGGTCAGGGTCTGGTCGGCGGCCACCACGCCGTCGTCGGTCGCGCCGTCGTTGTCCTGGATCTCCTCGACCGAGATGATGTCCGGCGAGGCGAGGTTGGTCACCACGCCGGCGCCGAGCTGGTCGAACTTGGACTGCGGGTCGGACGGCGCCAGGTTCTCCACGTTGTAGGTGGCAATGGCCAGCTGGTCGGCCGACTGTGGGCTGGCCACGGTGGGCTGCAGGTGGTTGTCCTGGTAGCCGCCCAGCGTGCTGGCCGCGATGTCGTAGCCGCCGAACAGCGACCAGTCCACCGGGCCGACGGTGGCACCGGTCAGCTCGTCACCGACGTTGGCCGCCGGCACCGTGCCGTTGTTGGTGGTGATCAGCAGCCGGCCGGACGGCATGTTGTAGTCCGAGACGTAGGTGCCGCCCCGGTAGGTGGCCTGCTGGTCCGGCTTGGTGGTCACGTAGATCTCGCCGTACTGCGGCTTGCCGGGACCGACCACCCGGGCGTTGTCGACCTCGACCAGCATGCCCTCGTGCGCCTCGTAGAACTCCAGCGCCGAGTGGGTCGGGTCGACCGGGTCGATCGACTCGATGTTGCCGGAGTCGGTGGTCGGGGCGTAGGTGTCCGGCACGGTGCTCGGGGTGAGCACCAGCGGCGCCGGCAGCGCGTTGCCCGAGCTGCGCTTGGTGACCAGGGTCGGCGCGATCTCGGTGATGGACAGGCTGGACGTGGTCGCCAGCGACTCGCCCGAGCTCAGCGGGTAGTAGTCCGACACCTTGCCGGTCACCAGCACGTCATCGCCCGGCACCACGGTGGCCGAGGAGGTGAACACGAACACCCCGGACGAGGAGTTCGGCCGGCTGGCGTCCGGCTGAGCCTGCTGGATCCAGAAGCCGCGGGACGAGCCGGCCGTCCGCACCGCGGTCACGATGCCCTCCACCTTGGACACGGTCTGGCCGATCAGCGGGGACTTGAAACCGGTGCCCTGCACGTCCTGGATGGTGGTGCTGCCCGGCACGCACTCCGGCGGCGTCGGGGTGCTGTCACAGCCCGGTGGCGGGGTGTTGCCGGCGCCGGCCGGGGTGGGCGCGCCGACCGTGAAGTCGGCCGAGTCGTTGCCGGTGTTGCGGAACGGCGAGGTGCTCCGCTGCGCCGAGGTGGTGTTGCTCAGCGCCGGCGTCGGGCTGCCGGCGGCGTCGTTCGCCGAGCCGAAGCCGACGAAGTCGACCACGCCACTGGCCGAGTCGCAGGCCGCCGCGCATCCGGACAGCGCGGTGCCGTTGTTCACCAGCGCCACCTTGCCGCTGCTGGCGCTCAGGGCGATCGTCCCGGTGTCGTTCGGGGTGGGCAGCGCGACGCCGTTGCCGGCCCCGGCCCCCTCGGCGACCAGGTAGTAGCCGCCGGCCGGCACGATGCCGGTCAGCAGGGTGCGCTGCCAGCTGGTGCCGGTGGACGAGGCGTACTGCACGGACCAGCCGGCCACGCTCTGCGCGCTGCTGCCGTGGTTGTACAGCTCGATGAAGTCGTTCTGGTACGGCGCGCCGGTGTTGCCGCCACCGCCGTACACCTCGCTGATCACGACGTTCGAGGTGAGGTCGACCGCATGCGCGGCACCGGGTAGCAGCGCCGCCGCTCCGGCAGCTGCCAAGGCCAGCGCCGCCGCTCCGGCCAGCGCTGATCTCTTCAGGACAGGCATGAACTCTCCAGCTTCTGCTCTATCGGGGAGGTGAACGTAACGGATCCCACCGACAAGAACCGGCTGCTCCGGCATCTCTATCGGGTCGCGCACGGACCGACCCGTTGTTAGGAATCCGATGTGTACTGACCGACATACTGCCATGTCCCACACCGATTTGACACATCGTCCGTTTCGAGGTCCCTCGCCCGAGTCGTCTACCCCCGCGGGTCGCCACAGAACGGACACCCGGTGCGCCGGCCAGCCTCAGTTGCGCATCGGATGGATAACTAGTGGTCCAATGTCAGCGGCCACCGGTAGACAGGTGACTGGACGATCGGGCGGGACGGGGAAGGACGCACGGATTCGTGGGCTTGCTGCTGCGTGCGCTGTGGTGGCGCCGAGGCCTGTCACTGGCCACCCTGATCGTCGCGGCGATCACCATCGGAGCGGGCTCACTCGGTCCGCTGTATGCCCACGCCGCCGCCGAGTCCACCCTGCGGGACGCCCTGGACCGGCAGGGCGCCGACGCCGGCCTGCACTACACCTACGCGGTCGAACTGGACACCGAGGA
Organism: Jatrophihabitans sp.; assembly: GCA_035763985.1. Lineage (GTDB taxonomy): Bacteria > Actinomycetota > Actinomycetes > Mycobacteriales > Jatrophihabitantaceae > Jatrophihabitans_A. The sequence continues at coordinate 6,819 of DASUAC010000229.1, forward strand.
CGACCTGATCACGGCCGAGAGCCGCGGCCCACAGCCGGGCAGCATCAAGGCCTATCCGGACATCATCCCGGCGGTGGTGCTACCCACCCAGGCCGCCACCCCGGCCCAGGTCACGGCCGGCAACAACGGCCCGCGCACCCAGCTGGTCTGGCGGCAGGACGTCTGCAGCCATCTGCGGATGGTGCGCGGCCGCTGTCCCACCAAGGCCGGCGAGGTGATCGTCAGCGAGCGCACCCTCCAGGGCGACTACTACGGCTGGCGGGTCGGCGGCCAGCTGCGGCTGTCCAACGTCCCGCAAGCCGTGGCAGGCGGCAGCCCGGTGCCGACCACGGTCACCGTGGTCGGCAGCTACCAGCTCATCAACAGCCAGGACGTGTACTGGCAGGGCCGGCACTACTTCGACGCTGCCCCGGGCGCCGGTGCCGGTGACCAGCCCGACACCGTCGACGGCATCTTCGTCGACCAATCCGAGCTGGCCACCCTGGCCTCGACGCAGGTCGAGGTCCAGGTCGACTACCCGATTGCGGCCGATCGGATCCGGCTGGCCGACGTGGACCGGCTGCAGACCGACGTGCGCAAGCTCACCTCGTTCGTCTCCCAGAGCCGTCGCGGCGACACGTTCAGCACCAGCGTGCTGAACGTCCTCGCGACCGAACGCCACGAGCGGTCGCTGGTCGACCTGGCCACCCTGCTGGTCTCGCTGCAGCTCGCGGTGCTGGCCTGGCTGGTGCTGTTTCAGGTGGTCGCCGACGCCGTCGAGGCCAAGGGATCGGAGATCGCGCTGGCCAAGCTGCGCGGGCTGTCCCCCCGCGCCACCATCCGGTTCGGGCTGGCCGAGCCGCTGCTGCTGGTGTTGCTGGCCACCCCGCTCGGGATACTCGGTGGCTGGCTTTCGGTACACGCGGTGGCATCCTCGGT
>DASUAC010000230.1:0-2448 GCA_035763985.1 Jatrophihabitans sp.
CGGATGATCGGACACCGAGGGCACGGGGAGCGGAGCGGTCGGCGGCAGAACCGGCGCAGCTGGCGGCAGAACCGGCGGCGGAACCGGCGGCAGGACCGGCGCAGCCGCCGACTGGGCGGGCGCAGCCGCCGCCGACAGGACGGGCGCAGCCGAGGCAACGGCCATCGCGGACGGCGTCGGCAATGGTGGACCGGGCCAGGCATCCGTGACCGCCGGCGTCGCCGGACCGGGCATCGGGCCGATGTCGGGCAGCGTCGAGAGGTCCGGCAGGGTCCAGCCGACCGGCGGCGGGGGAGTGCCGGCGTCGTCCGAGTCAGCCGCATCGGTCGTCTCGGCCGGTGCCGGTGTGACTGCGGCAGGTGCGACCGCGGCAGGCGCCGGGAAGGACGGGACCGTACCGGACGATGGAGTGACCAGGGCGTCAGCCGGCGCGCCGCCCGGCACGACCACGCTCCCGCCCGGATCGGCCGAGGTCATAGCTCGGCCTCCGTTGCCGAGGACCAGGCCAGCCGGCCGGCGATCCACAGCTCGGCCCGGACGTGCGCGGGAATCTCGTCGCGCAGCAGCGCGATGAAGTCCTTCTCGGTCAGCCAGCCGGTGGCGGCCACCGACATCCGGACGAAGGCCGGGTCGGCGGGTGCCTGGCCCTCCCGCCAGACGCCGCCGCCGTCGGTCACCTCGGCGGCCGCGCCGCTGGTCATCTCCAGGAACTCGGTCAGGCCGGCCTTGGTGCCCCGCCAGCCGAGGGTGCGGGCCGAGCTGCGCACGATCAGCCGCTGCAGCTCACTGGGCAGCTGCGGGTCGATCGAGTCCAGCCCGATCCAGGAACCCATCCAGCGCAGCAGCGACTCCGGCGCCACCGTCGGGTCGACCGCGTGCTCGATGTTGTCGGCGTCCTCCAGCAGCGGCCGGGCCAGCTCCTGGAACAGCGAGACGAACCGGACGAAGAACGAGTCGTCCAGCATGCCGACCGGCAGCTGGTTCAGCATCCAGTGCGGGTCCCGGGTCGGACGCTGCTGCGGCCGGGCCACCGGCGGCCGCCGGACCGCCGGCACAGACGGACTAGGCGCCGTGCCGACCTGCGCGGTGACCGGTTCTAGTGCGGTCATCAGCGCACCACCACCTGGTGCTGCGCGGACAGGAACAGCGAGTGAGGCTTGAGCCGGATGGTGTCCCGGCCGCTGCCCAGCCGTCGTCCGGAGCGCAGGTCGTACTCGAACAGCAGCAGCTCCTCGACCCGCTCGACGCCCTCGACCGATTCGAGCAGCTGGGCGATCACCGAGCTGTTCAGGTCGGTGTCGAACAGCCAGCCGGTGCCCTCCGCGCCGCCGGTGAGCGGGTTGAGGAAGCGGGTCAGCGCGTCCACCGCACGTTGCCGGACCAGCGCGGCCGGACGTCCGGGCGGGCTGTGCACCAGCGCGGCCACGCTGACCCCCTGGTAGTACGGCGTGCCGATCTCCACCGCGGTGCCGACCAGCCGGTGCCGGTCCAGGTAGCCGCTGATCTGGCTCAGCAACGGCGCGGAGATGGCGAAGTCGTCCAGCTGGTGCGAACGCGGGTCGGTACGGACCTGAGGCACCACCAGCACCCGGATCGGCTTGCTGCCGTCCGCGGCGGGCAGGCACCGGGCCCGGGCCACCTCGATCGAGGCCTCCTGGGTGAGCCGCTCGAAGTCGCCGGCGGTGACCGCCCGCTGCCCGGTGCGCAGGGTCAGCGGCCCGCGCTGCTTCGCCTCCGCCACCGTCTCCGGATCCACCCCGCCGGCGGCCGGCTGCAGGTTGATCACGCTGGCGACGTACGGCACCGTCGAGCGCAACACGGTCAGCGTGCGGGCACCCACGTTGCCGCCGCTGCCGCCGCCGTGCCGGTAGCCGGTCACGCTGATCTCGCTGCCGTCCCGCGGGATGGCGCCGTGCTGGCGCACCGAGCCGTCCGGGTAGCGCACCCGCGGCCCGAAGGTGATCGTCCCGCTGCCGCTGGACCAGGTGTAGTGCAGGTCGTCCGGGCCGGACCGGGTGAAGTCCTCCACCTCCTGCCAGTGCACCGGTACGCCGCGATCGGTGACCACCACCTGCTCGGCGTCCGAGCGCGGCAGCACCGGCGCCCGGCTGGCTCGAAACGACTGGCCGGCGGTGCCGTCGCTGCGTCCGAGCAACTCGATGCCGGACTGCTCGGCGTGCTCGGCCTGCACGGTGCCGCCGATGGCCGCGGCGGTCAGCGAGCCGATCCGGGGTGAGGCCTGGTACGTCGGCTGGCCCGGCTTGGGCTCGACCAGCCGGGCCCGCAGCCAGTACGCGGGCTTGCCGGCCATGGTGAGCAGCTGGTGCTGCAGCGGGATCAGCAGCACGATCTCACCGGTCCGGTTCAGCCCGCCGGTGGTGTCGCTGTGCACCGCGGCGGTGATCCAGGAGTCGCCGCTCCAGACCTCCCAGGTCAGCGGCGGCCTGG
>DASUAC010000231.1:0-6699 GCA_035763985.1 Jatrophihabitans sp.
GGCCACCTTCACCGTGCCCAGCCGCAGCGTGCTGATCGAACAGCTCTGCCCGCTCGACCGGGAGGTCTCGGTGGAGGTGCTCAACCACGGCGACCGGCGCTGGGTGCTCGCGGTCACCGACAAGGCGCTGGGGCCGGCGCCGTACTTCGCCGAGATGGGTCACCTGATTCCGTCCCGGCAGACCGGGCGGGCGGATCTGGGCGAGGTCGCGATGGCCGCCTGCGCGGCGATCGGGCTGGACCGCGGGATCGCGCACGTCGAGGTGCGTTTCGAGGACGGCCAGCCGCCGCAGGTGATCGAGGTCGGGGCACGCACCGCCGGTGACGGCATCCCGGATCTGGTGGAGCTCGCGCTGGGCATCCCCGCCTACGAGCTGCACGTGCGCTCCTACCTGGGCAGCCTGGGCGCACCGCCGCCGGCCAAGCCGGCCGGCGTGGCCGGCCTCGCGGTGCTCAAGGCGGCGCCCGGCCGGATCCGGGCGATCCGGCAACCGGCCCGGCTGGACCCGGCGATCGTCAACTACGAGCTGCACGCCGAGATCGGCGCGATCTCCGAGGTACCGCAGTCCTACCTGCAACGGGAGGGCTACGTCCAGCTGTACTGGCCGGGCGCCCAGCCGGCCGAGCTGGCCGCCGACGCCCACCTGGCCGTCGCGGACGAGCTGGCCGGCCAGCTGTTCGAGGTGGAGCCGATTGACCAGCCGGCAGGTATGGAATCAGTCGGCCGGCCAGGGTAGCTTCTGGCACGATGCCCCGTCTCGGGGGCTTTGGGTTTCGGGGAGGAACCGGATGCGTCGTACTTCGCTGATCGCCGTCGCGGCGACCACCGCGCTGTCGCTGCTGTTGGCCGCACCCGCCGGCGAGGCCGGTGCCACCGGCGCGATCTCGGTGCAGGTGGTCAACGTCTCGCAGAGCACGCCGTCCGGTGATGTGCTCTCCCAGAACGAGACGCCGATCGCGATCAACCCGGCCAACCCTGCCAACATGATCACCGGCGCCAACGACTGGAACTACAACGACGGCTGCGCGGTGAACGTCAGCTTCGACGGTGGCAAGACCTGGAGCCCGACGCTGCCGAACGGCTTCGTGCCCGGCATGACCAAATACACCAACGATCCGAACGTGCCGGGCACCGGCGCCTACGACGCGGCCGGTGACCCGACGGTCGCGTTCAGCCCGGACGGCTCGGTCGCCTACTTCGTCTGCCAGGCGTTCAACTTCACCTCGCCGTACCAGATCGCGCTGCTGCTGAACCGGTCCTACGACGGCGGCCGGACCTGGCAGCAGACCGGCCTGACCCAGATCAGCACCGACACCGGCAACGGCGTCTCCAAGGGCTCCAACGGCCAGTTCCCGGACCACGAGAACATCCACGTCGACCCGACCAACGGCTGGATCTACGTCGCCTGGGCACAGTTCAACGGCCAGAGCACCCACTCGCCGGTCCAGGTCGCGATCAGCAAGGACCGCGGCAACACCTTCACCGTCACCCAGGTGACCTCGAGCACGATCCGCAACAACCAGGACCAGCGAGTGGTGACCGATCCGCAGGGCAACGCCTACCTCACCTTCGACAACGGCATCCAGGGCGGCAAGGGCACCGCGCTGTACGTCAGCAAGCTGGCCCGGGGCAGCAGCACCTGGTCGGCGCCGTACCAGTTCAGCACCCTGGCCGACCCGGTGTGCATCTTCCCGCCGACCTGCTTCGACATCTCCGGCGGCCAGTTCCGAGCCGGCGGTACGTACCCGGTGCCGGCCTTCGACCCGGCCAACAACCGCCTCTATGTCGCCTACGCCGACATCAAGGGGACGTACGCGCAGATCTACCTGCAGTCCGCGCCGGCCACCGACCTGACCGCCTGGACCGCTCCGGTAGCCGTCGCGCCGGCCTCGGCCGACCAGTTCGAGAGCGAGCTCGGGATAGCCCCGAACGGGCGGATCGACCTGTCGTTCTACGACCGCCGGTACAGCGCGAACCAGTTGGTGGACGTCAGCTACGCGACCAGCAGCAACGGCGGCGCCAGCTGGCGGACCACCCGGGTGACGCCGGCCGGGTTCGACCCGTCCCAGTGGGGGGTGCCGTCCGGCAGTTCGTTCCGGCCGTTCATCGGCGACTACAACGGAATCGCCTCCACCAACGCCGGCGCCGAGCTCACCTGGACCGGCGTGTCGCAGCCATCGCCGTACAACCTGGACATCTACTCGGCCATCGTCACTCCGTAGCGTTCGCCAACCCCCGGAGCGCTGTGAAGGTCGTGATCGCCGGGGGTACCGGTGCGCTGGGCCGACGGCTGGCCGATGACCTGGCCGAGCGCGGTCACCAGGTGGTCGTCCTGACCCGGTCGCCGGGATCCGGCCGGCACCGGGAGGTTCGCTGGGACGGCCGGACGGTGCAGGGCTGGGCCGACGAGCTCGCCGGCGCCGCGGTGGTGAACCTGGCCGGCGAGCTGGTCGACCGCCGGCCGAGCCCGGCGGCCATCGAGCTGCTGACCTCGTCCCGGGTCGAGCCGACGCGCGCCCTGGCCGAGGCCGCGGCGGCCCTGGACCGGCCGGTGCCGGTCTGGATCCAGGCCTCGACGCTGGCGATCCACGGTGATGCCGGCGAGCAACTGCTCGACGAGGGCTCACCGGTCGCGGACGGACCGCCCCAGATGGCCGGCGTCGCCCGGGCCTGGGAGGCAGCGGTTGCCGGGGTGAACACGGCCCGCACGGTGCTGCTGCGCACCTCGCTGGTGCTCGACCGGGACACCCCCGCGCTGGACCGGCTGACCGGGCTGGCCCGCTGGGGCCTGGCGGGGAGGATCGGCAGCGGCCGGCAGTGGGTGAGCTGGATCCACATCAGCGACTGGTTGGCGATCGTCCGATGGGCATTGGACAATCCGGTGCACGGTGTGGTCGTCGCCAGCTCCCCGAACCCGGTCCGCAATGCCGAGCTGATGGCCGCGGTCCGGCACGCCGTGCACCGGCCGGTGGCGCCGCCCACGCCCGGGTTCGCGGTGCGGTTGGGATCGGTGCTGCTGCGCAGCGATCCCGCGCTGGCATTGACCGGCCGCCGGGCCCGGCCGGCCCGGCTGCTCGAGGCCGGCTTCGGCTTCCGCTACCCGCAGCTCGCCGACGCGTTGGCCGAGCTGCTCGAGCGTCGCTGATCGGTCCTGGTTCTGCAGCGCGGTCACTTGTGCGCCGCGGTCAGTGTTGCAGCGCGGTCAGGTCGCGCTCGGCGTAGAGCCGGTGCTCCCATTCCTCGTTCAGCACGACGTGCAGGCACTCCCGGACCGGGAAGTCCTCCTCCCGCGGCCAGCCCGGCTCGGTGCAGGTCACCGTGCCGGCCAGTTGCTCGTCGGTGAGTGATGCCAGCACCTGCCGGACCGTCGCCTGCCGTTCCGCCCGGACGGCGAGCACCTCATCCAGGGTGGGCTCTGCCTCGCGATCCCAGGGGATGCCGTCCCAGCCCGGCGCCTCGTCCCACGGCAGATCCAGCGGATGCCACGGCGCCGGATTGCCCAGGAGCATCCGCTCGACCCAGCAGGCACTGGCGAAGCTGAGGTGCCGCAGGGTCTGGATGAAGGACCATTCGTCGTCGACCTGCCGGTGCAGCGCGGCCTCGGGGAACGTCCTGGCCCGGGCGACGGTGTCGGCCCACAGCCGTTCCAGGATCGCCCACGCCTGCCGGAACCCCTCGCTGTCGGTGGGGTGCATCATCGCCCGCTCGGGCATCCGGCGGTTCAGCTCGGCCTCGATCAGCGGCGCGACGTCCACGCCGTTGATCACGACGTTGCGCAGCTCGCCGCTGATCTCCAAGTCGGACAGCTCGACACCGCGCAACCGGCCGCTCAGCATCGCGCCGCGGATCTGCGCGTCCCGCAGGTCGATCGACTGCATGCGCACGCCGTTGAGGGCCACCCGGGTGAAGCTGGCGTCACGCAACCTCACCCGTTCGAACCGCGCTCCGGTGAGGTCCTGATCGCAGAACTCGGTCACCACTTCTCCCTAGGATCTCCTGGTATTGCCGGCGGGTTCACGCCTGGACGACCACCTCGACGGCGCCGGCCGCCGCCTCGGCCCGGGCCGCCGCCTCGTCCCGGGACTCGCCGATCGCCACCACGAAGCCGAGCCGGTCCTCCGAGGACAGTAGCGGCCGTACCTGCCGCGGCAACTCCGGCAGCACCACCCGGACCACGCCGGGCGCCAGCCGGGCCTGCTGCACGCCCCGGTACTCGACCGCCAGACCGGCCTCCGGCGCGGTGACGAACCGGACGGCGGCGCCGGCCGACCGCCAGGCCGGCGGCGGCTGCAGCCCGGCCGCGGTGAGCAGGTAGCCGGCGAACAGGTCGACGCCGGTGGCCAGTTGCACGATCTCCCAGATCTGGTCACCGGCCACCCGCGGGTTCAACTCGACCACCCGCGCGGTGCCGCCGTCGACCATGATCTCGGTGTGGCAGGGGCCGGACCGGTGCCCCACCGCGTCCAGCGCCGCGGTGACCGTCCTGGTCGCCAGCTCGACCAGCTCGGCCGGCAGCTGCAGATCCACCGCGTGGCCGAGCTCGATGAACCACGGCGCGCCGCTGGTCGACTTGGTGGTGACCGCGACCAGCTGATGCCGGCCCTGCACGCTGAGGGTCTCCACGCTGTACTCCTGGCCGGTCAGCAGCGCCTCGGCCAGCACCCCGCCGGTTGCCAGCTCCGCCTGCACGAACTGCCACGCGCCGGGCACGTCGTCCGGACCAGCGACGGCGGTCACCGAGCGGCCGGCCGAACCGGTCACCGGCTTGACGATCGCGGGCCCGGTCTCGGCCACGAACTGCCGCAGCTGCTCGATCGAATCGCACCGGCGGAACGGGGTGTCGTCCACGCCGGCGGCGTGCAGCAGCCGGCGCATCCGGGTCTTGTCGGTGCTGGCCGCCCAGGCCTCGGCCGAGCCGGCCGGAGCGATGCCGAGATCCTCGGCCACCTGCGCGGCGATCGGCATGGTGGCGTCGTGATAGGTCACGATGGCGTCGAGCGGATCCCGGGCGTGCACGGCTCGGGCGACGGTCGCGATGGCCGCCGGGTCCCGCGGATCCGCCCGCACCACCTCGCCGATGCAGCGCAGCGCCAGATCCTCGTCGTACGGGTCGTCGCGCAGGCAGGTCACCCGCAGCGGAAGCCCCGGCGATCGGGCGAACAGGTAGTAGAACCCGCCCAGCAGCAGCACATGCGGCGGTCGTGCGTCGCTCATCGGCTTGCCTGGCTCTTCGCGCGAGCGCTCATCGCCGTTTTCGCTCCGCTCCTCGGCGCTGCGCGCCTGCGATGCTCACTCATTGGCATGCCCTCCACGGTTGCGATCGGTCTTATTCGGCCGGTGCTTCCGCCGGCAGCCGGCGGTACCCGGTGTTGAGCGTCCATGCTTGCAGCACCCGGTCGCCGTCGGTGACCAGTTCGATCGCCGCCGGCCGGGAGAGGAAGGCCGACAGCGCCGCGGTGCTGGCATAACCGCCGACGTTCTGCACGCACAGCAGATCGCCCACCCGAGGCTCGGCGACGGTGGTGTTCACCGACATCCGGTCCAGCGGGGTGCACAGCGGGCCGACCACGGTCACCTGCCGCGGCTCGCCGTCCGGTGCGGTCAGATTGCCGAACACCGCCTCCGGCCGCAGCACCCGGCCGAGGCCGGACATGCCGCCCAGTACGTTCACCCCGGCGTCCACCACGACCAGGCAGCCACCCGCCCGGCGCTTGACGTCCATCACGGTGGTGAGCAGCCGGCCGGCCGGGGCCACCAGGCTGCGGCCGGCCTCGAACCAGGTCTCGGTGCCCTGACGCTGCAGCGGGGCGACCAGCTCGGCCAGCCCGGCCGTCAGCGGCGCCAGGTCCGGCCCGGTGCCGGGCATCGCGTACGGCCAGGGGAAGCCGCCGCCCAGGTCCAGGATCCGCAGCGGCAGGCCGCCGTCCTCGCTGATCCGGCAGGCGGCGTCGACGGCCTGCTCGAACGCGGCCAGCAGCGCCTGCCAGCCGGGCAGCTGGGAGCCGAGATAGCAGTGCACGCCGAGCAGTTCCACGCCGGCCGGCCTGGCCCGGCACAGCTCGACGGCCTCGGCCACCAGCATGCCGAACTGGCGTCCGTCGGCCATCGACAGCCCGGCGGCGGGCGGGCCCGGCGCCTGCACCCGCAGCAGCAGCCGCAGCGGCCGGGGGCCGGTGGCCACCGCCCGGGCCAGTTCGACCGCCGACTCGCAGGACAGCACCGCACCGGCGGCCGCGGCCGCTGCGATCTCGGCGCCGGACTTGCCGGGCCCGGTGTAGAGCAGCGGCAGCTCGCCGGTGGCCGGCACCGCGACGGCCAGCTCGGCCGGCGAGGACACCTCGGTGCCGCATCCCGATCCCTGCAGCGCGGCGACCACCGGCGGCAGCGGATTGGCCTTCAACGAGTACAGCAATCCCGATCCGGACGGCAGGAGCCGGCGCAGCTCACCGGCCCGCTGCCGCACCGTGGCGAGGTCGTGCAGCAGCAGCGGCGTGCCGTACCGCTCGACGTGCCGGAGAAGCGAGTCGGGGCTGGCGGAACCGGCCTGCGCGCGTCCTTCCGACGGCGGCACCATGCGTGTTACTTTACGGTCAGCTGCAGCAAAACCGCGCCAAGTCCGAATGCCGGCGGCGCGGTGCATTGTGCCGCTGGCACGGTGTATTCGGCGCCGTTGGCGCGGTGTATTCGGCGCCGCTGGCG
>DASUAC010000232.1:0-6315 GCA_035763985.1 Jatrophihabitans sp.
TCGAGTTCAGCGGCGATTCCCGGAAGTACCGTGGCAGCGGCGATTCCTCGACGTAGCCGGCGCCGCCCAGGCACTCCAGCGCCTCGGCGACCACGGTGGCGGTGCGCTTGCACACCCAGAACTTCGCCGCCGCCACCCCGATCCGCAGCAGGTCAGTCTCGGCCCGGTCCACCGCGTCGGCCAGCCGGACGACCAACTGCAGCGCCGCGTCGACCTCCACCGCGAGCTCGGCCAGTACCTGCTGCATCAGCGGCTGGTCGGCCAGCCGGGCGCCGAACGCGGACCGGCCCGCCGTGTGATGCATCGCCTGGGTCAGGGCGGCCCGTTGCACCGCGGCCGAGCCGATCACGCAGTCCAGCCGGGTCATCGCGACCATGTCGATGATGGTCCGTACGCCCCGGCCGGGCTCCCCGACCAGCCAGCCCACCGTGCCGTCGAACTCCACCTCGGACGAGGCGTTGGACCGGTTGCCGAGCTTGTCCTTCAGCCGCTGCAGCGCGAACGGGTTCCGGCTGCCGTCCGGCAGCACCCGCGGCACCAGGAAGCAGCTCAGCCCCTCGGCCGCCTGGGCCAGCACCAGGAACAGGTCGCACATCGGCGCCGAGCAGAACCACTTGTGCCCAGTCAGCCGGTAGCTGCCGTCGCCGGCCGGCTCGGCCCGGGTGGTGTTGGCCCGCACGTCCGAACCGCCCTGCTTCTCGGTCATCGCCATGCCCGCCAGCAGGCCGGCCTTCTCGACCGGCGGCCGCAGTCCGAAGTCGTAGCTCCGGGCGAGCAGGCCGGGCTCGTACCGGGCGGCGAGATCGGGGGCGTGCCGCAGCGCGGGCAGCAGCGCGTAACTCATCGAGATCGGGCAGAGGTGGCCCTGCTCCAGCTGGCTCCAGACGTAGAACCCGGCGGCCCGGGTCAGGTGGGCGTGCTTGGCGGCCTCCGGCGCCCAGGGCGCGGCCTGCAGCCCGTGCGCCACCGCGACCGACATCAGCTCGTGCCAGGACGGATGGAACTCCACCTCGTCGATCCGGTGGCCGTACCGGTCGTGGGTCCTGAGCACCGGTGGCACCGCGTTGGCGAGCCGGGCCCAGTCCTGGGCCTGCGGCGTGCCGGCCAGCCGGCCGAGCTGCTGCAGCCGGTCGAGCTCGGCCGGTTCGGCGCCGGCTGCCTGCAGCGCCCCGGTCAACGCCCGGTCGTCGGAGAACAGGTTCGCGCCGGACCAGGGCGCCGGCACGTTGAACACCTGGTGGGTGGCCATGGCCCGAGGTTACCGGTCAGTAGCCGGTACGGCACAGGGCAGCTGTGGTGGCTGGGTCCGGGCATGACCCGGCCCGGGTTGGTTGCAGCCGGGTCGCGTGACCGCAACCCGGCTGCCAGGGACACCCGGTGCCGCCCGCGAGGCGTCCGGCCGGGGTGATCGTGTAGTTGTGGGCGGCCGTCAGCTGTCGGAGGAGCCCAGGGTGACCGTCACGGTGGCGCTCTTGCCGCCGCGGGTGTAGCCGACGCTCACCTGCTCACCGGGGGCGTGGCTGCGTACCGCGGCGATCAGGGCGTCGGCGGTGCTGACCTGTTGGTCGCCCAGCTTGGTGACCCGGTCACCGGCCTTCAGCCCCGCCTTGTCGGCCACCCCGCCCGGGTTGACGCTGTGCAGCGTCACGCCGGCCGGGCCGGTCAGGTTGGTGGAGTTCTCGACCTCTACCCCGAGCACCGCGTGGGTCGCCTTGCCGTTCGCGATCAGCTCGCCGGCGATCCGGCTGGCCTCGTCCGACGGGATGGCGAAGCCGATGCCGATGTTGCCGGACTGGGTCGCCTGGCCGGGGATCTGCAGGCCGCCGCCGGAGCCGTTGCTGGCGATGGCCGCGTTGATGCCGACCACCGAGCCGTTCAGGTCGACCAGCGGGCCGCCGGAGTTGCCCGGGTTGATCGCGGCGTCCGTCTGGACCGCGTTGAACACCGCCTGGTCGTTGTCGCCGGCGCGCACCGGCCGGGCGATGCTGCTCACGATCCCGCTGGTCACCGTGTCGGACAGGCCGAGCGGGGCGCCGACCGCGACCACGGTCTGACCCACGGTCAGCGAGGACGACTTGGCGAAGGTGGCGGCGGTCAGGTCGGTCATCCCGTCCACCTTGATCACGGCCAGGTCGTCCGAGGTGTCCCGGCCGAGGATCTTGCCGGCGGCGGTACGGCCGTCGGCGAGTACGACCTGGATGGTGCCGGCGCCGTTGGCGATGTCGATCACGTGATCGTTGGTCAGGATGGTCCCGTCGTCGCGGATGATCACGCCGGAGCCGGTGCCGGCCTCCTGCTGTCCGGCGACGTTGATGGTCACCACGCTGGGCCGGATCCTGGCCGCCGCGGCGCTCACCGTGCCGTCCAGCTTGGCGGCCGGGGCGCCGGTCGAGTTGGTGATCCGCAGGCCGGTGTTCACGCTCTTGCCGCCGGACCGGTCGGCCAGCGCGACGATGCCACCGCCGATGCCGCCACCGATCAGCGCGGCGATCAGGGCCAGCACCACCAGCGGCCGGCGGCGCAGCTTGGCCGTCGAGCCCTCGCCGTCCGAGGCCGGGCGGTCCGGCTGGACCTGCCAGGCCGGGTAACCGCCGCCGTGCGAGTAGCCGCCGGACGGGTAGCCGGCGTCGGCCTGCGGGTAGCCGGCGCCCGGCGGGGGATAGCCGCCGGACGCGTAATCCGAGCCGTGCTGGTAGCCGGCCGGCTGGTAGCCCGGCGCAACCGGCGGATAGCTTGCGGTGGCGGGCGGGCGGTAACCGGATCGGCCGTAATCCAGCGGTGTGGAGGGCTGGCCGTAATCCGGCTGGGCCGGTGGCTGGCCGTAGTCCGGCTGCGCCGGGGATTGGCCGTAGTGGGCTTGGTTGCTGTAGTCGGGGGCTTGCCGGTAGCCGGACTGGTCCGGCCGGCCCGGGTGGTCGTCCCTGGCGTCGGAGAAGGACCCGGCTGCCCCCGGACGGTCCGGCTGCGGCTGGTCCGAGGAGCCGTATTCGTTCGAGGACATGGCCATACCCTCCGATGTGAATCTGTGTGCCCGCTGTGCCCACCTCTAGGCGTCGCTAAGGCATCCGGCATACGACGACGAAGCCCCCGACACCGAAACCCCGAAGCCCGATCGCGGCCACCGGCCGCCGGCCGCGGCAAGTCGGCCTCAGTCGGCTCAGGCGGCCTTAGGAAGCTCAGGCAGCGTCAGGCGGGATGGGCGGCCGGACGTGCTCGTGGCGGCAACCCCACCCGGTCCCGGCCCGCCCGCTTGGCGGCGTACAGCGCGAGGTCGGCCGCCTCCAGCAGATCGGTGAGGTCCTGGCCGTGCTGCGGGTAGGCGGCCAGGCCGATGGATGCGGTGAGGGTCAGGTGGGGGCCGTCCGCGCCCTGGCCGGGGACCATCAGGCCGCGGACCCTGGCCAGCGTCCGCTCGGCGACGATGACCGCCTCCTCCAGGTTCAGGTCGTTGAGGAAGACCACGAACTCCTCGCCGCCGAAGCGGGCAACCGCGTCGTAACCGCGCAGCTCACGCTTGAGTGCCTCACCGATCGCCCGCAGTGCGGCGTCGCCGGCCAGGTGGCCGAGGGTGTCGTTGACCCGTTTGAAGTGGTCCAGGTCGAGCAGCAGCAGCGCGCACGGCGAGGCCAGGTGCTGGGCGCGGACCAGCTCGCGTTGCGCCAGTTCCTGCCAGGCCGCGGCGTTCAGCAACCCGGTCTTGGTGTCGGTCGCCGCCGCCACCTCCAGCTGGGCGACCAGCGAGCTGCGCTGCAGCAGCACCATCAGCACCAGCACCAGCGGGCTCAGCCAGGCGACGTTGAGCAGCAGTTCGGCGAAGAGCAGGCCGAGCACCACGGTGCCCAGCTCGAGCGCCAGCTCCTCCCGGTCCGGCAGCACCTCGCGCAGCGGCACCGGGCCGACCGCGAGGTAGATCGTGGTCAGCACCAGCGCGAAGTTGACGACGAAATAGACCACCAGGGCGGCGATCGCGGCGATCGCGTGCGCTCCGCCGCCGGCCATCGACGGTAGGTGGCTCAGCAGCCAGCCGTGGATCTCGCTGGCCACCAGCGCGGCCAGCACGGCGGCCGCGCCGTTGAAGATGTCCCGGTGCGGGACCATCGTGTGCTGCCGGCTGCGTTGCCAGCTGAGCAGGCAGAACAGCACCGCGACCAGGCTGATCGCGTAGCTGGTCGGCAGCGTCAGCACCGCGCTGAACGCCCAGACCGAGGTCATCGTGACGTGGGCACTGGTGGCCAGGTTCAGGTAGGACCGCATCCGTTCGACCCGGGCGGTCGTCTCGGCGTGCAGCACGCTCAACCCGATGATGAGCAGCCAGCGGCCGACGTAGGTGCCGTTCAGGTGGAATCCCAGCCCGGCGACCACCAGCCCGACGATGCTGGCCAGCTCGACGGCCAGGATCAGGCCGCGTGCGCTGCGCGGGACGTCCCAGAGCTTCCAGCTCCGGAACCAGCGTGCGGGCAGCAGCCAGCGCGGGCCGGCTGCAGTCAGGTTGCCGTCAGACATCGGCTGGGCTGATCTCCGCAAGCTTGATTGAAACGGGCGAAGTGGGATAGTTCTGTACCGCTTGGACTTTGGATGAGAGTATGCACCGATAGCGCCCTCGCGACTAATTACGAGACGTTCTCTCGTCCGCGGGCGCTGTGGATGCGTTGGGAATGGCCGGTAAGGACTCCTGTCAGTAGGTGTGCTTTGAACAGATGAGCGAGGAACCACCCCTCTGATACCTGTCCAACGAGGCGGACGCCGTTCGGGTGCCGTCGCAGATCCATCGAATCAACCGGCTGGCCGCTGGGGTATCGGCCGGTCCTCGGAAAGGAGGCCGTCCATGAAGCATTTCATCTGGAGCTAGCCGACCACCGTCCCCCCGAGGATGCAATAGGTCCTTCGTCCGCGTTCCGCGGTTCAGCCGTCCGCCGGACGAGCAGAGCCGGCCACCGATCACGCCGCGCCCCCGGTCCGCATCGCCCGTACGCTTGACGCCGGGCTGCCAGCCGACGAGCGGCACTCCACAGCTAGAAATGTAGACCCCGCAACGGTCGCGCCAGGAGTCATCACGTTCAGAGTCTGCCCAGCATCCCCGCCCGTCAACGGATCATCGGGTTGACCGGCCGGCAGACGGTGCCGGCCGGCGACGGGGTGCGGTTGACGGCCTATCTCGACGGCGATCCGGCGGCACCGAACACGGTGCTGGCCCTGCACGGCTACCCGGACAACGCCTCGATGTGGGATCCGGTGGTCAGCCTGCTGGCCGCCACCCATCGAGTCATCCGTTACGACGTACGCGGCGCGGGCCGCTCCGATGCGCCGGCCGGCCGATCCGGCTATCGGCTGGCGCAGCTGGCCGCCGATGCCGAGGCGGTGCTGGCCGCCACCGCGCCCGAGCGACCGGTGCACCTGCTCGGCCACGACTGGGGTTCGGTGCAGGGCTGGTACCTGCTGGGTGATCCCCGGCTGGCCGGCCGGATCGCCAGCTTCACCTCGATCTCCGGGCCCAGCCTGGACCAGGTACGGCCGTGGCTGCTACGCGAGCTACGCGCCGGCCATCTCGCGCCGGTGCTGCGGCAGCTGGCGCATTCCGCCTACATCCCGTTCTTCCTGCTGCCGGTGCTCCCGGAGCTGGCCTGGCGTTCCGGGCTGCTCGACCGGTTGCTGGGTGGCCGGTCCGGCCGAGGCTCCACCCGCCTGCTGACCGACAAGCTGCACGGCCTGGAGCTCTACCGGGCGAACCTGCTGCGGTCGGGGTCCGGCTCGGCTTCGGGCCGTGGCCGGGCGGGGACCATCGACGTTCCGGTCCAGGTGCTGGCACCCAGCCGGGATCGGTACGTCACGGCGGAGCTGCAGTTGTTCGCGCCGCGCCCGTACGTCCGGCAGTTCTCCGGCCGTACGGCGCCGGGCGGGCACTGGCTGCCGGTGTCCCAGCCGGAACTGGTGGCCACCGCGGTCAGCGAGTTCGTCGCCCGGGTTTCCGGCGACCAGGCCGGCGACGGCGGGCCGCCCGGATAGCCGTGTCCGGATCGGTGAGTACGGTCGAAGGCGACGACGCCGTACGTCACTGCGAAGTTGAAGCGGAGGCTCGCATGGTGGAACCGATCCAGCCCAGCCCGACCGTACCGCCGGTTGATCCGGGGCCGACGATCCCGCCGATCGCCCCGGAACCGGAGCCGGTCTCGCCGGAACCGTCCCCGACCGAGCCGGGACCGCCGTCACCCAGCCCCGACCCGGTCGGGCCGAATCCCGGTCCACCGACCGACTGACCCCGCGGGGCAGGCCGGTCGGCGGACCCGGTGGTCAGTGGTTGATCTGGAACCAGGGCTG
>DASUAC010000233.1:0-3333 GCA_035763985.1 Jatrophihabitans sp.
CCGGCGCGATGCCGGCGTGCTCGAGGGCCTCCCAGGCCAGCTCCAGCACCAGCCGCTGCTGGGGGTCCATGGCAGCCGCCTCGTGCGGCGAGATGCCGAAGAAGCCGGCGTCGAAGCCCGCCACGTCGGCCAGGAAACCGGCCCGGCGCTCGCCGGCCGGGATGGCCCAGCGGTCCGCGGCGTCGGTCAGCGCGTCGACACCGTCGTGCAGCAGCTGCCAGAACGCCGACGGGTCGGCCGCCTGCGGCAGCCGGCAGGACAGCCCGACTAACGCGATCGGCTCGGCCGGCCGGTTCGACTCGGCCGGTCGGGATGCGCCGGTCACCGGCGCGTTGCGCTGGTCGCTGATCTGGCCCACGGACACCGTTTCCGTTCTACGGCCGCCTCGTTGAATTTGCACGAGACGGAAATTCGATTCGTCCTGACAAATGATTCGCGAGGCCGGTCCGAGATTTCAGCATTCGGCGGGCGGTAACTCCCCCGTGCGGTCATCGCCGTTACAGATTGACCAGTCGGCGAATCACCGTCAAGGCCACACAACTGCCTTATAGATGGCCACAAATGACGGGTAGAAGGTGACACCGCAGTGGCCGGGGAAGGCGCGTAGAAGCTGCCAGCGCACTGACAGCAAATGACCGCCGGAAGTTGCCGGTGTCAACCGCCTTGACTACAAGAAAAAGGCATTACTAGCCTGCGGCGAATAGCTCAGGGATTTTCATATTCTCCGGCTCGTCGCAGCTTCAGCGCCCGCATCGTCCGAGGGCTCAGATCGTCCGAGGGCTCAGATCGTCCGAGGGCTCAGCTGGAAGACTCAATCGTGAAGGGAAGGACCGGCCGTGGCAGCCGACGCCCCACTCAGTTTCGGCCAGCTCTACAGCTGGCGGGAGGTCGACAGCTACCCGGCCGGGTGGAAGAGCGAGGCGAACCTGCCTGCGACCTGGGACCTGCGCGGCTTCAGCGCCGAACGGGTCGAGCTTGCGTTGCACCGGCTGTTCCAGTGGCACGAGCCGCTGCGCACCACCTACCACCTGCGCGACGGCGTGCCGGTGCAGCGGGTGCACGACGACCTGGAGCCGCCGGTCGAGCGGATCAAGCGGCTGATCACCAGCCCACGCGACGCCGACCGGACGACCACCGAGCTGCTCGCCATCCCGTTCGGAATGACCGGCGGACTGTGCTGGCGGGGCCGGTTGGTGAGCTGGCGGGGCGCGCCGATGTTTCTCGCGCTGTCGTTCTCCCACCTGATCATGGATGTCTGGTCGGTGCAGGAGTTGCACACCCAGTTCCGTGGCCTGCTGGCCAACCCGGACGACCCGATGATCTCCGCCCGGCTCGGCTCGTCGCCGCGGCAGTTGGCCGGCGAGCAGCGCAGCGAGGCGGGCATCCGCCGGCAGCAGAGTGCCGAGCGGTACTGGCAGCGGGTGCTGGCCGAACGGACCGTCCGGCTGCCTGCACCGCCGGCCGGCATGGAGCGCCCGCGCATCCAGGCGACGCTGCACTCGGCACAGCTGGCCGTGCAGACCACCCGGGCGGCCCGGGAGCTCGGCGTCACCCCGCCGTCGCTGCTCGCCGCACTGGTCGCCGCCGGGCTGGGCCGGCAACTGGCCGCGCCGCGCGTCGTGCTGAACCTGATGTCGTCCAACCGCTTCGCTCCGGAACAGCGCTACCTGGTCGGCACCATGAACCAACTGATCCCGGTGTCGGTGGCCGTCGATGAGGACTTCCCGCTCGCCGAGCACATCGCCCGGCTGCATTGGGCCGGCGCCAAGGCCTATCGCTACTCCTGCTACGACCTCGACCGGGTGACCGAGCTGATCACCGGGGACGGTTCGGCGAGCGGGGCCACCCGGCACTTCAACGAGCTCTTCCAGTGCTGGTTCAACTACCTGCAGCTGGACACCGAGCGGCCGAAGGCGGCCGCCCGCAGCCGGGCCGAGCTGGAGTGGACGCCGGTGGCCCGGCGGTACGGGCAGCCGTTCGACGTGCGGGTCACCGCCCGCGGCGGCCGGCTCAGCGTCGCGCTGCGGGTCGATCCGGACGTGATCCCGGCCGACGGGCTGCTGGACATCCTGCGCCTGGTGGCTGCCGGGGTGCGGCAGGCCTGCCTGAACCCGCGGGTCAGCCTGGCCCAACTGTGGCAGACGCCGGACGAACTGCCGGCCGAGCTGTTCCCGCGCCGGCTGCCGCAGCCGCCCGCCCGCGCCGCCGCCTGATCGCAGCCGGTCAGCCGCCGCTCGACAGCCGACCGCGTCCGTCCCAGAACGAAAGCGGCGGGGTAACCCAACCTGCCCGTCGTTCTGGATTCTCAAACTTGTACGAATAACCCAAACATGTTAAAACCTGATCACTCGGATTAGCCTCTTTCACTGCTCTCCCGCGTTCGTAGGAGAGTGCGTGGGACCAGGGAAAAGTCTGCCGGGGCCGACGTGGCGTGCCCATCAGCGCGCGTTCATCCCCTATGAGGAGGCTCCTCGTGAGACTCACCCGCACCCCGGTTCGAACCATCGCCATTGCGCTCGGCGCGCTGCTCACGGGCACCGTGCTGGCCGCCCCCACCACGCAGGCCGCTCCCGCGTCGGCAGCCACCCTCAACGCCGCCGTCCGGATCCTCGACGGCACGGCTCGGATCCCGGGTACCGCGTGGGCGATCGACGCGCAGACCCACCAGGTCGTCGTGTCCCTCGACCAGAGCGTCACCGGCAGCACGCTCGCCGAGGTCAGCGCCGTGGTCGCCGGACTCGGCACCGCGGTCCGCGCCGAACGGGTGGCCGGCACCTTCCACACCGACATCGCCGGTGGCGATGCCATCTACGGCGGCTCGTACCGGTGCTCGCTCGGCTTCAACGTGCGCAACAGCAGCGGCGTCTACTACTTCCTCACCGCCGGGCACTGCGGCAACGTCGTCTCCACCTGGTACGCCAACTCCACGTACACCACGGTGCTCGGCAGCACCGCGGGCAGCAGCTTCCCGGGTAACGACTACGCGATCGTCCGCTACACCAACACCGCGATCGCGCACCCCGGTACGGTCGACCTGCACAACGGCAGCAGCCAGGAGATCACCTCGGCCGGCAACGCCTACGTCGGTGAACGGGTCTGCCGCAGTGGCGGCACCACCGGCGTGCACTGCGGCACCGTGACGGCCGTCAACGTCACCGTCAATTACGCCGACGGCACTGTCACCGGGCTGATCCAGACCAACATCTGCTCCGAGCCCGGCGACTCCGGCGGCGCTCTGTACGACGGCACCACGGCGCTCGGGCTGGAGTCCGGCAGAGTCGGCAACTGCAGCTCCGGCGGCACGACCTACTTCCAGCCGATCACCGAGGCGCT
>DASUAC010000234.1:0-8366 GCA_035763985.1 Jatrophihabitans sp.
CACCTGGCCGTGCGAGGGAGCATGGCCGGCGGCCGCGGCGATCAGCACGTCCTTCATCCTGGCGGCGACCCGGTCCCGGGCGTTCGCCAGCACCGACAGTGCGAGCTGCTCGTGCTGGAACGCCGCGTCGTTGCTCGCCGAGCCGGAGGCCAGCGCGGCGCTGTCGGCGATCAGGGTGTTGGTCGCGAACTCGCCCACGCTCGAGTTGAGCTGCTGGTAGGCCGCGGCCAGTTCCTCGGTGGACTGCAGCGCGTTGGACGGGTGGCTCAGCGCCTGGCTGATCACCCGGCCGTCGGTCGGGTAGTCGTCCGTCAGGCCGACCAGGTGCAGCAGGGTCGGCCGCAGGTCGGTCTCCTCCACCCAGGTGCCGACCGTGCTCGCCTCGGGCACCGTGTGCGTCGAGTTCGGGTCGGACGGCTGGTTGCCGGCCGCCGGCTGCGGGCCGTCCACGCCGCGAACCGCGACCCCCGGCCCGACCAGCGACGACCAGGTGATGTCGATGTTCGGGCTGTAGTAGCCGTGGTTGTAGGCGAATCCGTTGTTGATGCTGACGTTCGGCCCCGTGGTCGAGAAGTAGTAGTCCGGCTTCGGGAACACGGTGTAGGTCGGCGTACGCAACGGGTCGGAGGTCTGCATGTGCAGGATCCGCTGCTCGGTCGCACCCGCCTGGTAGTTGACGATCTTCTCGCCGTTCACCCCGGTGTACGGGTCGTCGCCGGTCATCGCCGCGGTGTCGCGCTGCAGCTGGCGAACGGTCGGGTCGGACGCGGCCGGCTGGCCGTGCACGTAGATCGCCGCGCCCTGCGGCTCGATGTCGAACGCGGTCCCGCTGCTCGCGGTGCCGGACAGCAGGCCGTCGATGTTGGCCTGCAGTTCGCCGATCTGCGAAGCGGTGTAGTGGCACGCCACGGTGACGCCGTCGCAGCCGGCCGGCGTGGGCTGGGTGGCCCGGCCGACATTGGCACCGGCGAACTGGTCGTTCTCCTCGGCGCTGATCACGAACTCGGTGTTCGCCGGGGTGATGCCGTCGGCGGTCAGCCGCTGGAAGAACGTGGCGAATGCCGCGTCGTAGGCCTGGGCGTTGGAGATGTAGCAGCTGTCACCCGGGCCGATCGGCTTGCCGCTGCCGGTCGCCGAGGCGGTGGTGCAGCCGCTGGTGCCGGCCTTGCGCTCGTGCAGATCGGAGATGTAGCCGTAGGTGATCGGGATGCCGCTCTCCTGCATGTCCGCCAGGTAGGCCAGCGACTGGGTCGCGGTCGGGCTGAAGCCCGGGAAGCCCGGCGTGTGGGAGTACGAGTTGATCAGCGGGTTGCCGTCCAGGTCGGTCAGGTTGCCGTTGGCGTCGGTGACCGGGTAACCGTTGCGGCTCAGCGACGGGGTGCCCGCGCCGAGCACCGGCGCGACGTACCTGTGCCCGAACAGCGCCTGGAAGCCCTGGTAGCCGCCCGGCTCGGTCGGCAGCACGTCCGCCACCGCGGACGGCGACGGGGTGGTGCTGCCGTACTTCACCGCCTGCGCATCGGCACAGGTCGCATCGCCCTGCGCGCAGTGCACCGCGACCCCGACGTAGTCGGCGGTCTCCGGGTCCTTGAACGGATCCGGGTCGGCCTGGTACTGCGCCACCTCGGGCGAGTTCGGCCCGAACACGGTGGGCAGATCCAGCGCGGTGTTCTCCAGCACCATGTTGGCGGTGGAGAAGTCGCCCACCGAGCAGCCGGCCCGGGTGAACGGCACCCACGGCGCCGGCGTCTGCTGGCCGGTGTTCACCGAGGTGGCCGGGACGGAGGCCGAGTACGCCATGGTGGGCGAGGTGTCGTGGCCCGGGGTGGGCGTCTTCGCGGTGTCGTAGACCGGCGAGGTCCAGTACGCGAAGGAGGCGGCCGGGTCGGTGCTGCCGTCCGGATTGTAGGTCTTGTACGAGTTGCTGACCGGCTGACCGTGCCGGTCGCCGTACAGGCCGGTGTAGATGGTCAGGCTGTCGTCGGCGGTGTGCGCGATCAGCGGGGTGTGCGTGTTCGACAGCACGGTGCCGTTGGACTTCAGGAAGTTGAGCAGATGCGGCATCTGCTCCAGGTCGGACGGGACATTCGGGTTGTCTCGGGAGAAATGCACGTTATCGAACACGATGCTGATGACGTGCTTGACACCGTTACCCAACTGGCAGGACGACGTCGAGGCCGACACCTGCGGAGTAGCGGTAGCCGTAGCGGTGTTCAGGCTTGCGGCCGCCAGGACGGTGCTCGTCAGAACACCCGCGGCGCAGACGGCGGCTAACCGCCGCCGCCCAGATATATGGCGCATGACAGACCTCTCGGGAGGGAACAAATCAGCTGGACTGTAGCGCTGGATGGTGACAGCCGAAAGTTCAGTTGGCAAACTGCTGCTATCGACCCCTCGACCCGCTGGTGTCCACCGCCCGACCGGACTACCCGAACCGGCAGACCTACCGTGCTGGCCAGGGCGCGCCAGGCTTAGGACCACCCAAGTAGCTGGGCTGCGCTCCTGTACGCACCCCCTCGATCAGCGTATGGTCCTGATCGGCTAACGCCACCGATGAGCGACCGGCGGCGGCTGCTCCCCCTCCCGCCCTCCCCCGCCGATGCGAAGCGTCGCGTCCGCAGTATCGAAGCGCCGCTTCCGCCGCAGCGCCCGAGTTGCGTGATGTGACTGCTGGAGGCCCGATGTCCCTGAAGAACATTGACCACGTTGTGGTGCTGATGCTGGAGAACCGTTCGTTCGACAGCCTGCTCGGTTGGCTCTACGAGCACGACAAGCCGGCGGTCACCATTCCGCCCGCCAAGCCGGGTGATGAGTACCGGGGGCTGCAGTCCGTTGATCTCGACAGGTTCCGCAACACCGCGTTGAACGGCACGTTGACCGTCAAGCCAACCCGCGGTGTGCAGGGATTCACGGTTCCGGATGTCGATCCGGGCGAGGAGTTCGCCCACGTCACCACCCAGTTCTTCGGCACGCCCAGCCCGGCTCCGGACGCTCCGATCACCATGACCGGTGTGCTGGCGGACTTCATCGAAATCCTGCAGGAACGGGGCTTCAAGAACTCCGATCTCGTCCGGCTCGGCCCGATGAGCATGCAGACGTTCACGCCCGGCCAGCTGCCGGTGCTGAGCCAGCTCGCCAGGCACTATGCCGTCTGCGATGACTGGTTCGCCTCCGTCCCCTCGCAGACCAATCCGAACCGCTCGTTCCTGACCTGCGCGACCTCGAACGGGATGGTGAACAACGGGGATCTGGAAACCGACCCGCAGGCCAAGGAGATCGAGGCCATCCTCGGACTGGCGATCGGCGATGACCGGGTCGATGCCCTGACGATCTTCAACGCGCTCCACGACGCCGGCGCCGGCTGGGCGGTCTTCTGGCAGACCAGCTACCTGCCGCAGAAGATCTCCACCCTGCTGACCGGGCTGCCCATCCTCATCCCGTTGCTGGAGGCAGCCGGCTTTCCCTTGCTGGCCGCCGCCGCGGCGGTACTGCTCGCCGAGCTGTCGCCGTACACCGAGTACCTCGAGGATCTGACGTCCGGCGAGCTGGGTTCTTGCTATACCTGGCGGCTGTTCCCCCAGATCCAGGCCAAGATCCCCGACGCCGCCAAGCATTTCGGAAAGCTCGAGGACTTTCACCGGCTGGCGCGCGCCGGCCGGCTGCCGAAGTTCAGCTACCTCGAACCGTTCTGGTCGATCTCGCACACCACGAACGACAACCCGGTCCAGGAGCGGCTGGTCTCGGTGCTGGGCAATGACTATCACCCGCCGGGCAACATCCTGCTCGGCGAGGAGTTCGTCAAAGAGGTCTACACCAGCCTGATCGCCAACACCGATGCGTGGCAGAAGACCCTGCTGCTGATCACCTTCGACGAGTTCGTCGGTACCTTCGACCACATCACCGACCCACTGACAGCCGGCGTGGTCGAACCGCCGTGGGGCCCGAACGGGCAGCCTCCCTTCAAGAGCCCCACCCACTTCGCGTTCGATCGGCTCGGCGCCCGGGTGCCGACCATCCTGATCTCGCCGTACGTGCAGAAGGTGACGGTCTTCCGCTCCACGGGGAGGGTTCCCTACGACCACACCTCGGTGATCGCCACCACGCTCGGCTGGCTCGGTCAACAGGACAAGGTGGCGGCCTTCGGCGCCCGGGCCCAGGCGGCACCGACGTTCGAAGGCGCGCTCACCCTCGACCAGCCGCGGACCGATGAGTCCGCGCTGGCATTCCTGGATACGCCGCACGCGATCGGCGATCCGGTCCAGTACGGCGCGGAGTTCCACCTGAAGAACCAGAACGGCCAATACCTGAGCGGTTTCTACCCGACGATGAAGGCGGCCGGCGGTGGCTCGCTGATACCGGACTCGGTGATCGGCATCTGCATAGACCTCGGCATCGCGGCGAACTTCGCCCGGATCGGTGGTGAGCAACCCGCGGTGCTCAGCTTCGTCACCCAGGCGCCGGACCCAGCCACCCAGATATCCGACAACGACCGGGTGCTGATCGTGTCGCGGGAACCCGGGCTGGGCCCGTTCAACCTGCTCGGCGCCTGGGCCGACTCACACGACTGCTACTACACCGACGAATACCTCGATGGCGACGACACCGCCAAGCAACGGTGGGCCGTCCAGAAGCTCGTCAGGACCGACCAACCACTGCGCTACGGCGACCAGGTGTACTTGCTCAACGTGTACTACCGGGGCCGGTTGACCCGCGACCAGCGCTGGATCGTGGGCTCCGGATGGCTCACCACGGCGGCGGACGGTGACTACTGGACGATCGAACCGGCCGCCACCACCTCGTAGAACAGCGGTGATGTGAGACTTGACCGAAAACCGCTCGAACCACCTCGCCCGTCCATGGCGGGGCACGGGATCCCGCGCCATGGACGGGCGGCTGGCGCGAACCGATCAGCTCACGTTGAGCGAGGTGTCATCGATGACGAACGAGGTTTGGTACATCGAATCCTCGGTGCCGGTGAACTTCAGCGTGATGGTCTGCCCGGCGTAGCTGGACAACGTCGTGAACGAGTGCAGGCTGTAGCCGGTGTTGGCATTGAGGTTCGAGTACGTGTACAAGGTCGACAGCACCGTGCCGGAACTGTTCAGCACCTGCAGCTTGAGCGTGTCGTACTTCGTGGTCGTGCTGGTCTCCGCGGTGTCGATGTGCATGTAGAAGTTGAACTTGTAGCTGGTGCAGCCGGTCGGCAGCGTCACCGTCTGGGACAGTGTGTCGGTGTGGCTGCTGCCGTAGCCGTCCAGCCAGGCCTTCCAGGATCCGGTACGGGCCGGCTCGGTGGTGTTGTTGCTGACCACCCCGGAGCTGGCCGACCACGGCGCCGGGGTGCCGGTCTCGAAGCCGGGGTTGCCGAGCAGTTGGCTGGCCGTGCAGCCGGCGCTCGGCTTGGCGCTGGCCTCGTTGCTCTGCGGTCCCTCGCCGATCGAGTTCACCGCGCTGACCTTGTAGTAATAGGTGGTGCCGTTGGTCAGGCCGGTGTCGGTGCAGGAGAGCACCACGCCGAGCCCGCTGCAGCCGCCGGAGGTCAGCAGCGTCTCACTGCCGCTGGAGGTGCCCCGGTACACCCGGTAGTTGGTGATCGCGACACCGCCGTTGCTGGACGGCGCCGTCCAGCTCAGCGACGCCTGGCCGTTGCCCGCGGTCGCGGTCAGTCCGGTGGGTGCGCCCGGTGGCGTACCGGCGATCGGCGAGGCCGTCACGCTCACCGTCGCGGTGGCCGACTTGACCGGCGATTCGCTGTCGGTGACGGTCAGCGTGGCGGTGTACGTCCCGGCGGTGTTGTAGGTGTGGCTGGGGTTCTGCGCGGTGCTGTTCGCCGTTCCGTCACCGAAGTTCCAGCTGTAGGAATAAGGCGGAGTGCCGCCGGTCGCGGTGCCGGTGAAGTTCACCGTCAACGGGATCTGGCCGGAGGTCGGATTGCCGGACGCGGTGGCCGCCAGCGGGTTGCCCACCGCGCTGACCGTGGTGCTGACCGTCGCGGTGGCGGTGTTCACCGGCGACGCGCTGTCGGTGACGGTCAGCGTGGCGGTGTACGTCCCGGCCGTGTTGTAGACGTGGCTCGGGTTCTGCGCCGTGCTGGTCGCCGACCCGTCACCGAAGTTCCAGCTGTAGTGGTACGGGGCGGTGCCGCCGCTCGCCGAGCCGGTGAAGTTCACCGTCAACGGGGCGTTGCCGGTCGACGGGGTGCCCGACGCGGTGGCCGACAGCGGGGTGCTGCCCTGGATCCACAGATCCTCCAGCGGATCTCCGAGAGCGGCCTGGTCGGCCGTGGTCATCGGGTAGGTGCCGGTGCCCAGGTTGTCGTTCGGGTCGATGAGGCCGGAGTGGACGTTCTCCATCGTCCGCTCCATCGCCGCCAGCACGTTGTTCGTGGTGTAGGCGACATGGCTGATGTAGCCCTGCTTCATGTACTTCGGCGAGGCGACGATGACGGTCGGCACCCGGTAGGTGTTGGACACGTGGTCCGGGCCGTTGTTGCCGTTCTGGGTGTCGTCATCGGTCACCACGATCACGGTGTTGTCCTTGTAGGTCGCGTTGCCCATGATCGAGTCGACGATCTGCTTGGTCACCGAGTCGTTCTTCGGGATGTCCTGGTAGGTGCCCGGGTGGTCGTTGAACAGCTCGACGTAGGAGTAGGCCGGCAAGCCGTTAGCGGACACGAAGTTCATGAAGCCGTTGCCGATGACCTGGTCGTCGTCGTTCTGGCCCTTGCAGGTGTAGTTGTTGTACGCGAGTTCCTCCGGGATGGTGGTGCCCGGCCGGTTCACCGGCAGCACCTCGGGCTTGCCGGTGCCCGGGTTCTTCCATTCGCCGCTGCCGGTGTTGAGCATCCAGTAGAAGTCGCCGTTCATCACGAAGGTGTACGGGCTGGTCCCGGTCGACGAGCCGGACTGGGTGGCGCACGGGTCGGTGCCCTCACCGGGCGGGCCGGTGACCCCCTTGAGCATCCGGTCGAACACGGTGCCGGTGGCCGACGGATAGGACTGCTGCTGCGAGCTGGAGGACGACTGGGCGGAGAACAGCCACCAGTGGTTCGGCCCGCTCGGCGGCTGGGTGCCGGTGCTGTACGAGTCCAGCAGCGCGTAGGTCTTGGCCAGCGTGTGCAGGTTCGGTACCGAGCTGATGTGGTTGGTGCTCTCCACCTGGCCGTTGCAGGTCTGCCCGTTCGTGGCCACCGTGCTCTGGCAGTCGCCGAGGTAGTCGTCGAAGGTGTGGTTCTCCCGGTACAGGATCACGAAGTGGGTGAACGGCGGGAAGTACGGCGCGAGCGGGTTGATCGCTCCGGCGGTGTTCGTCCCGGCGGTCTTTTTACCGGTGACCTGGCCGGTGGTGCTGCCCTTGGCCGGGAAGTTGTGCGGCTGCGGGAACCTGGTGAATTCCGCGCCGTCGGCGGCGAACTTGGCGCCGGTGCAGTTGTAGTCGTCGGGTACGTAGCTCTGCGGCCGCTGGCCCTCGGGCAGATCCTTCGCGTCCTCCGGGTCGTCGCCGGGATCCCAGTTCTTCAGGGTGCACGAGCCGACGCCGCTCGCCGGATGGACGCCCGCGCTGGCCGCGCCTCCCTGGCTCGCGGCCAGCGCGACCGCGAACAGCCCGCCTGCCAGTGCCACCAGGGTTGACTGCCACCGCTTCATGGAAACTCCTCGCAGACAAGCTCCAGCGCAGGGCACAAACCGGCCACTGCGCTCGAATCGTCCCGATTGACCAGCTTGTGGTCAAGGCGGCGAACCAGATTCAGAGGAAACTCAGCGATAGCGCGGATCAGGCCGGCCGCGGGCTCTCCCCGCGGAACCAGCGCCAGTAGAGGTTCAACAGATCCTCCCGGACCGGAACACATGACGAGATTCCCATTTCGTTGCGTCGGACCATCCCTATCCATCCGCGGTATTGCAGACCGCGCCCCCCACTTGTCAGTCCCGGCTGCCCCTGACGGCGTTACGCTCGAGAGACCCGCGCCGCATCGGGACGACACTCAGTCTATTGACATTCGGACATTTCACCTCTGATCCTGGCGAGCGGCATGTGCCCGCAGCTAACGGAGAGGACGTGAATCGTCCATGCGTATCACTCGATCCACCCGTATCAGGAGCATGGCGGCCTTGGCCGGGGCGACGGCGATCGTCGCCGGACTCGTACTGGCTTCGCCGAGCCATGCAGCCGCCCAGCAGCCACGGGTCCCGCTGACCTGCGCGAAGACGTTCTCGGTGACCTTCATCGTCTACGGCACGCTGACCCAGCCGACCTCAGGCGGCTGCTGGAACTACGAGCGGGTCAACCCAAGCCAGAACTCCAGCTGGGCGATCGGTCACTGGAACTGCGGCTGCCTCACCGGCAGCGGGCCGAACCGGGTGTAC
>DASUAC010000235.1:0-6487 GCA_035763985.1 Jatrophihabitans sp.
GATCACCCGGCCGGCGTCGTGCAGCAGCAGCCCGGCCGCGCCGAACCGTCCCCAGTGCCGGTGCCCGGCCGCGCACTGCACCCAGCCGTCCCCGGACACCATTCGCATAACCCATTCGTCGTGCCACCCGGCCCGGCTTGCCTCGTGCAGCCGGCGGGCCGGGCGGCCATGCCGCCCACCGGAAGCTGGAATGACGCCGACCCGCCAGGTCGCCTCTCGGCAAGCGGCCGCTCTCGGCGGCGAATGTGGGACCGGGGGCCATGGATCGGGCCGACGCCGCAAACCAGTCTACCGGCCCGGCCGGCAGCGGGGACGAGACCGCGATCATTGCCCGCTGAGCTGCGCTATCGCCTCGAATCGCCAGGATGCTCGCTTACCCTGGATCGGTGGCTATCGACGACCGCGGTGCGCACCGCCCGATCCGGCGGGCGGATCTGTCCGCGCTGGCCGGCGCGAGCGGCGACCTCGAGCCGTTCGCCCGGGCGGAGTTGGCCGCTGCCACCGCGGCGGCGGTGATCACGCACGGCCGTTCCGGTGGCGGCTCGATGGTGGACCTCGCCGATCGGGTCGGCCTGGACACGCTGGCCGAACTGTGGCGTGCCGAGCAACCGTCCAGCCTGCCCGGAGCACTCTGGGCGCTCTACCTGCTGCGCCGGTGGTGTCAGAGCAATGGCGAGGAGGTGACCCGGCTGTGGCGGGCGGGCCGGCCGTACGCACCGGCGGACGAGGTGGTGGCCGGGGTGGCCGACGACGCCGATCCGGTCGCGATGGCCCAGCTTGCCGATGCGGTGCTGCGCGGTGCCTACCACGGTGATTTCGATGTGGCGCTGGAGCGGGCGGCGGCCTTCTTCCGGGTGATCGCCAGCGGCCGCCGGGAGTCCTCGGCTCCGGGTGCCGAGGGTGACCGGGAGCGCCGGCTGGCCGACCGTAACGACGAGGTAGCCGACGGGCTGGCCCTGGCCGCGCACCGCTGGCGGGAGAGCCCGCTGTAACCACCGGCGTTGTCCACACCGGCCACGGTCTTTCCACAGATTGCCGCGCCGAGCCCGCAAGCGCTGACCGGCCAGCAGGCTCGAAGCATGACCACCGGCGATATCCCTGCCATCCGGGTGACCACGCCCGGCGACCTCATCGAGGCGGTGCCCTACCTGCTCGGCTTCCACCCCAGCGAGAGTCTGGTGGTGATCGGCTTCGACGAAGTCGCGGGGACGGCCCGGCAGGTGACCATCACCGCCCGGCTGGACGTCGGACCGGACGGAGTCGAGCGGGCAGCGGTCGCGTCCCTGGTCGGGGTGCTGAAACGGTCCGGCACCGGCGCGGTGGCCGCGGTGCTGCTGAGCGAACGGGTGACCGCCGATCCATGCCGGCCCGGCTGGGTGCAGGGCGTGCTGGCCGGGCTGTCCGCCGAACTGCAGCGGGGCGGGCTACGGCTGCTGGACGTCCTGGCGGCGGACCGGTCCCGGTGGTGGTCGCTGTGCTGCCAGAACCCGGCGTGTTGCCCACCCGAGGGCACCGTACGTTCCGGCCAGGGCTCGGCAGTGGCGGCCGAGGCCACCTACGCGGGGCTGGTGGCGATGCCGGACCGGCAGGCACTGGTGGCGGGCCTGGACGGTGCCTCGCCGGCAACCCGGGCAGCGTTGCTGCCGGCGCTGCGCCGGGCCGACACCCGGTTCGCGGAACTGCTCGGCCGGATCGGTGCCAGCCGGACGCGGCGCAACGAGCATGCCGCGCTGCTGCGCGCGGCCGCCGAATGTGAGTCCGGAACCCAGCTGAGTCCACGCCGGTTGGCCCGGCTCGGCGCGGCCCTGCGCGACACCGAGATCCGCGATGCCCTGTGGCTGGCCCTCGACGACCGTTCGTTGTCGGCCGAGAGCATGCTCAGCCAACTGCATTCCCGGCTGCCGCCGCCCTATCAGGCCGCGCCACTGTTCCTCTTCGGCTGGCAACTGTGGCGTTCCGGCAGCGGCACGCTGGCCGCCGCGGCAGCCGAGCGGGCATTGCGGGCCGATCCCGGCTACTCCGCGGCGGGGCTGCTGCTCGAGGCGGTGCAGGCAGGCCTGGATCCCCGCCGGACGCCGCCGCTGACCGGCTCACCCGGTCGGCGGCAGGACCGCGCCCGGCAGGGGCGTGCCCAGCCGGAGCGCGCCCGGGAGGAGCGGGCCCAGCAGGAGCGGGCCCAGCAGGACCATGGGCGGCAGGACGGTGGGCGGCAGGAGCGGGCCCGGCAGGACCGTGGCCGGCCCGGTGGCGAATGCCGGCCAGGACGATGAGATCAGGGGAGTACCGAGACGAAGATGTGCTCGGCGATCTCCTCAGGCACCGGCTCGGCGTCACTGCCGGCGACGTGCAGCCCGTCCGGTTTGCGGCAGACCGCCACCGACACACCCGGGGTCAACCCGCAGGCGTTGAGCCGGCGCATCACCTCGGCATCGGGCTGCAGCAGTTCGCTGATCCGCTCGATGCGCACGGTCACCTCGTCGGCGGCCACGGTGGCGGCCAGGCTGGGCAGCCGGCCGAGCTGGTCGGACGTGGTGGCCTCGGTGTCGGGCTGCTCGTCACCGGGCAGGCCGAGCTGGTCCAAGCCGGGAATCGGGTTGCCGTGCGGGCAGACCAGCGGCTCGTCCAGCAGGGTGAGGATCCGGCGCTCGACGGCCTCGCTCATCACGTGCTCCCACCGGCAGGCCTCGATGTGCAGCTGCTCCCACTCCAGGCCGATGATGTCCGCGAGCAGCCGCTCGGCGAGCCGGTGCTTGCGCATCACGGCGACCGCCCGTCGCCGGCCGACCTCGGTCAGCGCCAGATGCCGGTCGCTCTCGACATGCAGCAGGCCGTCGCGCTCCATCCGGGCCACCGTCTGGCTCACCGTCGGACCGGACTGGCCGAGCCGCTCGGCGATCCGGGCCCGCAGCGGGGTCACGCCCTCCTCCTCGAGCTCCCAGATCGTGCGCAGGAACATCTCGGTGGTGTCGATCAGATCGACGTGATGGTGGTTCACCGGACGACCTCTCCCGTGTCCTGCGGCCAGCTTCCGGCGTTCCGGCTGCCATTCCGGCACGCGTGGCGACGCCCGGGGCAACGGGCGCTACCAGCACCATGTTAGAACCGGGTCCATGACCGCTGATTGTTCCCGAGCCCTGATCGGCGTGACGGAACTTGCCGAGGCGTTGCGTACGGGTACGGACCTGGTCGTGCTCGACGTGCGCTGGCAGGTCGGCACACCGTCGCAGTATCCGGAATACCTGGCCGGGCACATCCCCGGTGCGCGCTGGTGCGACCTCGACCTCGACCTGGCCGACCCGGCCGGGCCCGGCGGCCGGCATCCGTTGCCGGATCCGGCCCGCTTGCAGCAGGCGGTACGGCGGTGGGGGATCGGCCGAGCCAGCCGGGTGGTGGCCTACGACGCCGACATCGGGGTGGCCGCGGCCCGGGCCTGGTGGGTGTTGCGCTGGGCCGGGCTGGAGCAGGTGCAGGTGCTCGACGGCGGGCTGGCGGCCTGGCTGGCGGCCGGCCAACCGGTGCAGGCGACCGAGCCCGAGCCGTCGCCGGGCGATGCGGTGATCCGGCCGGGCAGCCTGCCCGCGCTGACCGCCGAGCAGGCGCTCGCCGCGGGGGGCCGGGGCCGCCTGGTGGACGTCCGGGCCGCCGAACGGTTCCGCGGCGAGCAGGAGCCGATCGATCCGGTCGCCGGGCACGTACCGGGCGCGATCAACCTGCCCACCACCGGCAATGTCGACGACGCCGGCCGGTTCCTGCCGCCGGCGGAGTTGCGCCGGCGGTTCGAGCGGCTGGCAGCCGGCGACGGCCCGGACGAGCCGGTGGGGGTGTACTGCGGATCCGGGGTCACCGCGGCGCACACCGTGCTGGCCATGCACGAGGCCGGGTTGCCGGCGGTGCTCTACCCCGGCTCCTGGAGCGAGTGGATCACCGACCCGGCCCGGCCGGTGGCCACCGGGGAATAGCCGGCAGCAGCCGGATCGAACGGGGAGGGTCAGCCCGACTTCGGTTTGCGGGCCCAGTCCAGCAACCGCTCGACCGGCCAGGTGTTGACGATCCGGTCCGCCGGCACCGCGCACTCGACGGCCTTGGCCACCCCGTACGGCTTCCAGTCCAGCTGGCCGGGGGCGTGCGCGTCGCTGTCGATGCTGAACAGGCAACCGGCCTCGACCGCCAGGCTGAGCAACTCGGCCGGCGGATCCAGCCGTTCCGGTCTGCTGTTGATCTCCACCGCCACCTGGTGTTCGGCGCAGGCGGCGAACACCGCGGCGGCGTCGAACCGGCTCGGCGGCCGCTCCCGGCGGCCGCCCCGCATCTTGCCGGTGCAGTGCCCGAGCACGTTGGTGTTCGGGTCGGCGATCGCGGCCAGCATCCGGCGGGTCATCGCCGCCGGCTCCATCGCCAGCTTCGAGTGCACCGAGGCGACCACCACGTCCAGCCGGCTGAGCAGGTCCGGCCGCTGATCCAGCGCCCCGTCCTCGTGGATGTCGACCTCGATGCCGCTGAGCAGCCGGAAGCTGCCGAGCCGAGAGGCCAGATCCGCCAGCACCCCCAACTGCCGCTCCAGCCGCTCGGCGGTCAGGCCGTTGGCGACGGTGAGCCGGGGGGAGTGATCGGTCAGCACCTGATAGGAGTTGCCGAGTTCGATCCCGGCCAGCGCCATCTCCTCGATCGGGCTGCCGCCGTCGCTCCAGTCCGAGTGGGTGTGCAGGTCGCCGCGCAACGCTTCGGCCAGCCGCCGGCCGTCGGCGGTCAGTTCCACCAGCGGCCCGGCCGCGGCCTCCAGTTTGGCCAGGTACTCGGGAGTGTCACCGGCCAGCGCCTCGGTGATCACCCCGGCCGTCACCTTGCCGATGCCGCTGAGTTCCTCCAGCGTGCCGGCGGCCGCCCGGTCGGCGATCTCCTGCTCGCCCCGGCGCAGCACCACGTCGGCGGCGTTGCGGAAGGCACGTACCCGGTAGGTGGGCGCCAACTCCCGCTCGAGCAGGAACGCGATCCGGCGCAATGCGGTCAACGGTTGCACGCTAGACACCGTAGAACGCGGTTGGCCGCCGGTCCGAACCGGACCGGCGGCCAACACACCCGGATCCCGGTGCCAGCCGAGGAGGGTCGGTATGCGGACGTACGGAGCCGGGGCCCCGATCGTCGATGTCATCGGCCCGGAGCCCCGGTCGGGACGCCGGCCCGGACGGCCTGGCTGTCAGTCAGGCCGCCGGGTTGCCGGTCAGGCTTCCAGGTAGTCGCGCAGCGACTGGGCGCGGGACGGATGACGCAGCTTGGCCATCGTCTCCCGCTCGATCTGCCGGATCCGCTCCCGGGAGAGGTTGAACTTCCGGGCGATGTCGTCCAGCGTGTGCGGGTTGCCGTCGGCCAGGCCGTAGCGCAGCCGTACCACGGCCGCCTCCCGGGGCTCCAGCGAGTCCAGGATGTCGCCGAGTTGCCGGCGCATCAGCTCGAACTCGACAGCCTCGTTGGGCTTGGTCGCCTCGCCGTCGGCGATGAAGTCACCGAGCGAGGAGTCCTCCTCGGTGCCGACCGCCTGATCCAGGCTCACCAGGTCCCGGGCGTGGTCGATCAGCTCGTGCAGCCGGTCGACGCTGATGTCAAGCTCCTTGGCCAGTTCCTCGTCGGTGGCGTCCCGGCTCAGGCTCTGGCCCAGCTCGCGGCGCATCCGCTGCATCTTGTTGATCTGCTCGACCAGGTGCACCGGCAGCCGGATGGTGCGCGACTGATCGGCCATCGCCCGGCTGATGGCCTGCCGGATCCACCAGGTGGCGTAGGTGGAGAACTTGAAGCCCTTGGTGTAGTCGAACTTCTCCACCGCCCGGATCAGGCCCAGGTTGCCCTCCTGGATCAGATCCAGGAACGGCATGCCGCGTCCGGTGTAGCGCTTGGCCAGCGACACCACCAGCCGCAGGTTGGCCCGCAGCAGCAAGTCCTTGGCGACCTCGCCGTCGGCGGCCAGCGCCTGCAACTCGCGGCGGCGCGGCAGCGACATCCGCTTGCTGGTGGTCAGCAGGTGGGATGCGTACAGGCCGGCCTCGATCCGCTTGGACAGCTCGACTTCCTCGACGGCGGTCAGCAGCGAAACCTTGCCGATCTCGTTCAGGTAGGAGCGCACCAGGTCGGCCGCCTGCACCACCTCGTCGAGGTCGGCGGTCGCGGTCAATTCATCCTCCGAGCCGGCGAGCGTCAGCTCGGCCTCGATCTCGGCATCAGTGGTCGGAATAGTGGGTTCGGGAGAAGCGGCGGCCGGCGTCGGCCGCCCGGCGCGGTGTCCGGGCAGCGTCCGCGAGGCTGGCTTGCGCCGCTTTGTGGTGGTTGCTTGCTGCGTCACGTCGGAGTCCTGTCCCTATGTGGGGTCTTGTTTTCTCCCACCCAATACAACGATTGGTTATTACCGTTGTTCCCAACTGGGCTGTGGCTAACCTTTGAGCTTGCTCCGGCCGCTCGACTGCGCCTCGCGGCAGAGCGGTCGCCGACGGTTATCGGC
>DASUAC010000236.1:0-2973 GCA_035763985.1 Jatrophihabitans sp.
GTCGGCGGTGGGCCGCCCGTACAACCCGGTCGGCTCGTCGACGAAGGCCGGCGGCAGCTGCCCCTTCGCCGCGAACTCGGTGTAGCGGATCAGCTTGGTGCGCAGGCCGTTCGCGGGCAGCCCGGCCGCGGCCAGCAATCCCGGCGTCCAGGCGCCGGTCGCCAGCACCAGGCCGTCCGCCCGGCCGACCCGGCCGTCGGCGAGGACGTACCAGACGCCGTCCCGGCTCGATTCGCAGCCGGCCAGCCGGCCGCTGCGCAGCCGGACACCGAGCCGAGCGGCCTGCTGCCGGGCGGCGGCGGCCAGCTGCGCGGGGGACAGGTAGCCGGCCTGCCGCTCCACCACGGCCAGGCAGCCGGACGGCACACCAGCGAGCCCGAACCGGCCGGCCAGCTCGTCCGGACCGGCGACCGAGACCCCGCCGACCGCCCGCCCGATGCCGGCCACCGTCGCCCGGTCCGGCGCGCCCTGGCAGACGTAGACCGAACCGGTACGGCGCAGCTGGGGCAGCCGATCGCTGCCCGCCAGCTCGGCCAGGCTGCGCGTGGCCAGTTGCGCGTTGTGCCGGTCCGGTTCGTAGCCCCGGGCCAGGCCGCCGGACACCGCGGTGGCGCCCGGCTCGGCCGGATCGTCCAGCAGGGTCACCGAGCTGCCGCCGTGCCGAGCCAGTCGCCAGGCCAGCAGCGCGCCGGCGATCCCGCCGCCGGCAATGCAGAACCGCGGCCTGGTTGGCTGCACAAGCGATCCTCCCTGTCGGTGCCAGCCGCGAATCCACTGGCATACCAGCGAAATCTGCTTGCCGGGCATCGAGGTCAGCTCGAGCACCGGTTGTGACGATTGCCGGATGAGCGATGGGCAGGGAGTGGCCCGGGTGGGTCAGCGACCGGTCCGCTACCGGCCCCGGCCGCTGCGTAGCTGCGGCTGGAGCGAGCCGGTGCCGGGCTGGCTGGTCAAGCGGTACGCGATCTCGGCGTTGCGGGAACTGCCCGCCCCGGAGGTGCACGACTTCGCGCACCGGGCGGTGCTGGCCAGCCTGCCGGAGCCGCATCCGGACGGCCCGAGCTGCGGGTTCAGCGTGCTGCACGAGGACGAGGACGGCTGCTACGTGGTGGTGGGCTGGTGGAGCCGGAACCGGCTCATCCTGCACAGCCGGACCTGGCTGTCCGACTGGGCGGAGCTGGCACCCGCTCCCGCGCCGGGGGCGGCCACGGCGTGCATCTGGGAGCTGGTGGCGATGGCGCACGAGCGGCACGCCTGGGTCCGGCACATGGTGCTGCCCGAGCAGCCGGATCCGGCCGGCTACCTGGCCGACACGGTTTCCGGCGAGTTCTGAGCGGGACGTTGGTCCGCTCCGGTGCGGACCAACGCCGGTTGGCGACATCGGAAATTGAATAGTAGATTGTTGACTAGCCAAATGTAGGCGTCAACAACTGGAGGAGCCATGCCGACCGCCACCCTTACCGACCAGGAGAAGCAGACCCTGCGCACCGCCGCGTACGGCGCGGTGACCCTGGTCTCCGTCGCGTACCCGGGCCCGATCGCAACCACCAAGACCAACGTCGTCGGATCGATGGTGCTCACCGGCGCGACCGGCCTGGTGGGTACCGCGCTCGCCGGCAAGGGCGATGCCAAGCTGCCCAAGGGCAGCGCCGGCGACATCGCCGAGGTGGTGCTGCCCGCGCTGCGTGAGTCGGTCTCACTGCTGCAGGAGAAGGACCCGGAGGAGGCCGACGGCTTCCGCCGGATCGTGCTCGCCGCGATCGAGCAGGGTGTTTCCAAGCGCGGCGAGATCAAGCCCGCCCAGGCCGAGATGATCTCCAAGGTCAAGGCGGCCATGGGCTGAGACCCCTTAGCGGCATCGAGGCCGTTTCGAGCGCCGCCGATCAGGCTGGCCACGTCGACCCACCCGAAGAGGTTGCCCGTGAGCCAGCCAGCCGCATATTCCACCGAGAGCTTCGACGCAGCGGAATTCCGTGCGTTCATGGCCAGATTCCCGACCGGGGTCGCGGTGGTCACCACGTTGGACGAGCACGGCATGCCCCGCGGCATGACGTGCTCGTCCGTCTGCAGCGTCACGCTCAGCCCGCCGACCCTGCTGGTCTGCCTGCGCGCCGCCAGCCCGACGGTCGAGGCGGTGCTCGCGCGCGGGGCGTTCTCGGTGAACCTGCTGCATGACGGCGCGTCCGGCGTGGCACGGCTGTTCGCCTCCGGCGCGCCGGACCGGTTCGACCGGATCGACTGGCGGATCGGCGCCGCCGCCGCCGGCCCGCACCTGCACGAGATGGCGCACGCGATCGCCGATTGCGTGGTCAGCCGGGCCGACCTGGTCGGCGATCATGTCGTGGTCTTCGGCGAGGTGGCCGCGGTGAGCCATCCGACCGAGTACGAGCCGTTGCTGTACGGCCTGCACCGGTACGCCGCCTGGCCCGCCGCCGAACCGGCCTGAGGTTCGGACATCCGGGACCGGAGGCCGGCGTCCGAGCCCGTTCGGGCCGCGCCCAGGCCCGGCTGCTGTTCGCGCTGCGGATGCGGCTCGGCTCTGCGAAATGTCGCAGCGGTGAGGGAGCCGGCGCAGCGTTCCTACTCGCCGTCGGCGGTCTCGGCGAAGCGGCACCGGTCAGCCGCGCGGGCCTGAGATCCCCCGATCCGTCGTCGCCGAACGGCCTTGCCGAATAAGGGTTACCACCCGGACAGCGCGGTGCCGGCCGGGCTGGCCCGGCCGGCACCGTCGCGCTGGAGATCACCGCTTGTGGCAGACCACCAGGGTGTCGTAGTCCCCGAGCGGCTGGGCGCTGATGTCGGTGAAGCCGGCCGCCGTGGCGTGGGAGATCAACTCCTCGGCGGTGTACTCCGAGCCGCCGTCGGTGACCAGCAGCATGTCCAGGCTGATCACCAGGTTCTCCACGTGCCGGGCATCTTCGTCCAGCATCCGGTCGTAGACCACCAGGGCACCGCCGGGGGAGACGGCGTCGT
>DASUAC010000237.1:0-4527 GCA_035763985.1 Jatrophihabitans sp.
AAATTGGCAAACACCTAGACTGCGGCCTGAATGTCGGACATAGTGATGTCCACATCAGTTCGAAAAGAACGGGGAGTACGGACCATTTCCACGGTGCGACTCGCCGTAGTTGTACGAAAGTCGATCTGCCCTGCTCCTTGAGCATGCATGCGCGTGCCGGCCGGTCGGGCCAGGACGCAGACCGCGCGCGGTACCAATGAGGCGTGTGCCGAAGAGGATCGAGGAGCGAAGGCATGCAGAGCTGGGGCGCCGGTGCGATGTGGGCCGCACGACCCGGCGGACCGGCACGGTCGGCGGACGGCGCCACCTCCCCGAAGTCGAGCCAGCTCGGGCCGAGCGGAATGCGTAGCTGATGCGAATCGGAATCGTGGGTGGCGGCCTGGCCGGTTCGCTGCTCGCCTGGCGGCTGGCGCAGCAACCCGGCAGCGCCGAGGTGCTGCTGGCACCCGGCCCGGCCGGGGCGGCGGACGCCACGGCGGCCTCCGGGGGCGCCGTACGCGGCTACGAGGTGCAGCCCGCGCAGCGTGCGCTGGCGCTGGCCAGCATGGCCGAACTGACTGCCGACGACGTACTGCGGCAGTGGAGCGGCTTCACCGACTGCGGATCGGTGTTCCTGCCGGCCGAGGCCGGTGCGGAACTGGCCGATGTGGTCGAGGAGATCAACGCCACGCTGGCCGGGTCGGCCCGGCTGGTGGACGCCGCGGAGCTTGCCCGAGACGGCTGGGCGGGGCTGACCGAGGACCGGATCGGCATCTTCGAGCGGCAGGCGGGCTATCTCGACCCGGACCGGTTCCGCCGTGCGCTGCTGGCGGATCTGGCCGGCCGCCGCCGGGTCGCCCTGCTGCCCGCCGGGCAGGTGGGCGAGCTCGGACCGGACGGCTTCACCGTGGCCGGCGAGCGGCACCGGTGTGACCTGGTGGTGCTGGCGGCCGGGGCCTGGACGCCCGCGGTGCTGCGTGCGGCCGGCTTCGACGACGGCGGCCTGACCACCAAGAGCATCCAGTACGCGATCCATCAGGTCAGCGGTGCGCTGCCCACCACGTTCGTCGACGACCGCAGCGGGTTGTTCGGCAAGCCGGTGCCGGGCGGCCGGCTGCTGCTGGGCCTGCCGACCGACGGCTGGTCGGTGCCGCCGTCCGGGGTACCGGCCGATCGAGAACTGGCCGCACGGGCCGCGGCGCTGGCCACCAGCACCTTTCCCGCGCTGCGGCTGCACTCGGCGCTGCCGCCGGTCGCCGCGATCGACTGCTACGCCGAATCCGGCCTGCTGGCGCTGCGTCCGGTGCCAGGCACCGGCGGCCGGCTGGTCACCTTCACCGGCGGCAGCGGGAGCGCGGCCAAGACGGTGCTCGCCGCGAGCCGCCGGGCGGCCGGGCAACTGATCGAGGACGGGGCGCCGGCGCCGGCTGCACTGGCCGGCGGCGGGGTCCGTCCCGGGCGAACCTGATTACCGCAGATCTCGTATCGAACGGAGCGCGTTTCGCAATGACTGAGTCGCTGACAGCTGTTTCCGACCCGGCTGCCCTGATCGGGGCGAGCCGGCCGGTGACCGGGCGACCGGACTATGACGACGTGCGCTTCACCGCGGTGCTGCCCGGCCCGGAACACGCGATCGGCCACTACCACCAGGACGGCGACCTGGTCACCGTCGAGATCGGCGGCGGCAACGTGCGTACCGGCCGGCTGGTCGGCACGGTGGACGAGGCCGGAGTGCTCACCGCCTCGTACTGCATGGTGCTCGCCGACGGCGAGGTGATCGCCGGCAGTTGCCTGAGCACGCCGTCGCTGCTGCCGGACGGCCGGCTGTTGCTCACCGAGCAGTGGCGGCGGATCGACGGCTCCGCCGGCACGTCCCACATCGCTTCGCTGGCTCCGGTGGCAGATCCCGCCGGCCCGCCAGCGACCAGCTCCACGTCCGCGGAGCCCACGTCAGCCGCGGACGGGTCGTCCTCGCGAACACCGGTCGTCACCCCTCGACCGGTCGGTGAGAAGGAGTCCTGATCATGACCGCCCTGGCGCCGCCGAACCATCGGCTGCCCGATCGTCCGCACCTGTTGTTGATAGCCAGTGGTGATCGGGCGTTTCGGGAATACCTGCTCCGCCCGCTCGCCGA
Organism: Jatrophihabitans sp.; assembly: GCA_035763985.1. Taxonomy (GTDB): domain Bacteria; phylum Actinomycetota; class Actinomycetes; order Mycobacteriales; family Jatrophihabitantaceae; genus Jatrophihabitans_A. The sequence goes on from DASUAC010000237.1 coordinate 2,114, forward strand.
GCACTACCGGGTGCACCTGTTCTGCCGCGCCGAGGCCGGCTGGGAACGGCCCTACCTGGACGGCTGGACCGTGCTGCCGGACCTGACCGACACCCGGCGGCTGATCGCCGCCGCGCGGGTGCTGGACGCCCAGGCCCGGCTCGACGGCGTGCTGTGCTGGGACGAGGCCTCGGTGATCGCCGCGGCGCAGGTGACCGAGGCGCTCGGGCTGCCCGGCACCGACTCGGCCGTGGTGCTGCGTTGCCAGGACAAGTACGAGACGCGCCGGCTGCTGGCCGAGGCCGGCGTCCCGCAGCCGAACTCGGTGCTGGTGACCTCGGTGGAGCAGGCCCTCGACGCGGCGGCCGGCATCGGCTATCCGGTGGTGCTCAAGCCGCGCGATCCGGCGGCGAGCATGGGCGTGGTGCTGGTGGCCAGCGAGCGGGAGCTGCGCGAGCAGTTCGCGCTGGCCACCGACTCCACCGTGTCCGGGCTGGACATCTCGGTGCTGGTCGAGGAGAACGCCGACGGGCCGGAGATCAGCGTGGACTGCGCCGTGTTCCACGGGGAGGTGTTGCCGGTTTGCCTGGCGCACAAGCAGATCGGGTTCCCACCGTACTTCGAGGAGGTGGGCCACCTGATGGACGGCGCGGATCCGATGCTGGCCGACGACGGCTTCCGCGAGATCCTGCAGCAGGCGCATGCCGCGCTCGGTTTCACCGACGGCTTCAGCCACACCGAGTTCCGGCTCACCCCGCTCGGACCGAAGGTGATCGAGGTCAACCCACGGCTCGGCGGCGACCTGATCCCGTACCTCGGCCTGCGCACCACCGGCATCGACCCGGCGCTCACCGCGGCGGCGGTGGCGGTGGGCCGGCGGCCGCAGGTCAGCTCGGAGCGGACGGCCTTCGGCGCGGTCCGGTTCTGCTACGTACCGCACGAGATGACGATCGGCACGATCGGTTTCGACGGCGAGCGGATGCCGAACGGGGTGGACCTCGCGGTGACGCTGGCCCAGCCCGGCGAGCGGCAGGCGCCACCGCCGGCCGGCTCGGTCTCCGGCCGGATCGCGCTGATCACCGCGGTCGGCGACAACGAGGCCGACGTCCGGGCGGTCATCGCCGCGGCCGAGGCCGCGCTGCAGGTGGCCGAGGCGCCCGCGGTCACCGCGCCGGTGCTGGAGTTGCCGCTCGGCCAGCCGCGCGAGGCCGACGTCCGGGCCGCCCGGCAGGCCGTCCGGGCACGCGGTCCGCTGCCGTTGACCGCCCGGGCCTGAGGCACACCGGCCAGAGTTCACCCCGGCGGTCGGCATCCGCCGCCGGCACGCAGTTCAGCAGATCGCAAACGTGAGCAGATACGTGGAGGAAATGGCGTGAGCACCCAGGCAATCCCCGGCGTCCGTGGCCGGACCTACAGCGAGCTGACCCAGCGGTACCTGGACGCCTTCGCCGCCCAGGATGAGCTCACGGTGCAGCAACTGCGTGACCATGTGTATCCCGAGATCTCCGAGACGATCTTCGGCGGCAAGACGCTGAGCCGTCCACTCTTCCTGGAGCGGGACGAGGTGGCCCAGCTGGCCGACGACATGGAGACCATCTACCGGTTGGTGACCGGCCTGCCGGACAGGTTGTTCGGCGGCGACCTGGGTGCCTTCGCCGCCGCGATCGGGGTCACCCCGGCCCAGGTGCAGGCGGTGCTGCGCGGCCGCGGCAACGGGCCCAGCCGGATGGCCCGGTTCGACTCGTACCGGGATGCCCAGGGCTTCCGGGTGATGGAGCTGAACATGTCCTCCGCGCTCGGCGGGGTGGAGACCGCGCGGCTGAACCGGTCGCTGCTCGGGCTGCCGTTCATCGAGAAGTTCGCCGCCGAGAACAACCTCGGCTACGCCGACATCATGGCCGAGATGATCGAGATCATGATGGTCGAATGCCACCTGCCGCGGGACAAGCGGCCGGTGGTGGCGTTCTGCGACTTCCCGGCCAGCTGGGTCACGCTGGAGGAGGTCGTGCGCAAGAACGTGCCGGTCTTCGAGCGGGCCGGGGTGGATCCGATCCCGTGCCACATCGGCGAACTGCGGCTGGAGGACGACGCGGTCTGGCACGGCGACCGCAAGATCGACGCGATCTACCGGTTGTTCGTGATGGAGGATCTGCTGGCCTCGGACGGCCCGGCGCTGATCGAGCCGGTGCTGCGGGCCGCCGAGCGCGGCAACGTGGCGCTGTTCACCCCGATGGACGCCGAGCTGTACAGCAGCAAGGGCGCGCTGGCGCTGCTGTCCGACGAGGTCAACCGGCACCTGTTCAGCCCGGAGGAACTGGCCACCCTGGATCGGTTCATCCCGTGGACCCGGATGGTCCGGCGCGGTCCGGTGACCGTGGGCGGCCAGTCGGTGCTGCTGGAGGACTACGCGATCGGCAACCGCGAGGAGCTGATCC
>DASUAC010000238.1:0-5383 GCA_035763985.1 Jatrophihabitans sp.
TCTGGTACGAGCTGCACAACTTCTCCTACTACGGCTTCGCGCAACTGCACGACGCGACCACCATCGACCAGGCAGTGATCGCCTTCCAGAACGGGTACGAGGGGTGCGGCGACTGCAACACCGCGGCCCGGGAGAGCTACGCGCACGACGCCTACAACCGCTACGCCTGAGCGGAGTGAGTGACGCCCGGGGTGCCGGTCGGAGCACCGTGACCGGCACCCCGGCCAGCCAGTGACCGGCACCCCGGGCCAGCCGGTGACCGGCAACCGGGGTCAGCAGGTCAGAGCACCGTGACCGGCAACCCGGGTTCGCCGCGGGACAGCTTCAGCGCCTCCCAGGGCAGCGAGATGATCGCCTTGCGGTGATGTTCGCGAGCCGCGGCCAGGTCCGACGACTGCGCGACTTCCCCTTTGCGCATAAGGGGGATCGTCAGCAACCGGTCCCGCTGCTCGGGCTCGAAGCGAGCACCCGGACGCAGCACGAACTCCTCGGTCGCGGTGCCGGAGGCCCGGTGCCGCCGGTAGGCCTGCTTGCGGCCGCCGGCGGACGCCTTGCGCGCGCTCCGCTTGGCGACCGGCCGGCCGTCCACCTCGACCAGCTTGTAGACCAGCTCGGCGGTCGGCACGCCGGAACCGACCACCACCGAGGTGCCCACCCCGTAGGCGTCCACCGGTGCGGCGGCCAGCGCCGCGATCGCGAACTCGTCCAGATCGCCGCTCACCACGATCCGGGTCCCGGTCGCCCCCAGCGAGTCGAGCTGGTCGCGGGCCTGCCGGGCGATCACCGCCAGATCGCCGGAGTCGATGCGGATCGCACCGAGTTCGGGACCGGCCACCCGCACCGCGGTCTCGATGCCGCGGGAGATGTCGTAGGTGTCGACCAGCAGCGTGGTACCGGGGCCGAACTGCGCCACCTGGGCGCGGAAGGCGCTTTCCTCGGAGTCGTGCAGCAGGGTGTAGGAGTGGGCGGCCGTCCCGGTGGTCGGCACGCCGAAGCAGGCCCCGGCGGCCAGGTTGGAGGTGGCGGAGAAGCCGACCAGGTACGCCACCCGGGCCGCGGCGACCGCAGCCGCCTCGTGGGTGCGCCGGGAGCCCATCTCGATCAGCGGCCGGTCCTGGGCGGCGATGGCCATCCGGGCCGCCGCCGCTGCCACCGCCGAGTCGTGGTTCAGCACCGACAGCACCAGGGTCTCCAGCACCACCGCCTCGGCGAACGATCCGGTCACCGTCAGGATCGGTGACTGCGGAAAGTACGGCTCACCCTCGCGATAGCCGTCGATGTCACCGGCGAACCGGTAGCCGGCCAGGTACTCCGCGCACCGGTCGTCGACCACCCCGGCGGCGCAGAGTGCCGCCAGCTCCGGCTCCGGGAACCGGAAGTCGCCGATCGCGGTCAGCAGCCGGCCGGTGCCGCCCACCACGCCGAACCGGCGGCTCTCCGGCAGCCGCCGGCTGAACACCTCGAAGCTGCAGCGGCGCTCGGCGGTGCCGTCGGCCAGCGCCGCGGCGAGCATGGTCAGCTCGTAGTGGTCGGTGAACAGGCCGGTGCCGGTGCCAAGTTCGGTCATGGTCACCAATCCTCTCAGAGCCGGACCAGCGGGGAACGAAGTCCGGCTGCCCCGCGGATCGGCAGACCGGCGCTACCTGCTGCTCGGCTCCGCGCTCGCTCCGGTCCGCACTCGCTGCGCTCGTTGCGATCCTCACTCGCTGTCGCCTTCGGTACCTACGGGCGGCTCCGCGCTCGTGCCGTCAGCGCCGCGGGCGACCAACCGGATCCGCACTCGCTGCGCTCGTTGCGATCCTCACTCGCTGTCGCCTCGGTACCTGCTGCTCGGCTCCGCGCTCGCTCCGGTCCGCACTCGCTGCGCTCGTTGCGATCCTCACTCGCTGTCGCCTTCGGAGATTCGTGCCACCATGGAGGCATGTCTACGCCGACTGTCATACCGCGGCAGCGCGCCGAGCAGCAGAGCGAGCAGCGTCCGGAGGCAGATCGCCCCTGGGTGACGGTGGTCTGGAACGACCCGGTGAATCTGATGTCCTACGTGACGCACGTGTTCATGAAGGTGTTCGGCTACCCCAAGGACAAGGCCACCAAGCTGATGCTCGACGTGCATCACAAGGGCCGGGCGGTGGTCTCCTCCGGACCGCGTGAGCGGATGGAGGGCGACACGGCCACCCTGCACGGCTACGGCCTGTGGGCGACCATCCAGCACGATCAGTGAAGGTCAGACGGCGGGCGGAGCTGATCCGGGTCCAGCTGGCCGACAGTGAGTCGTACCTGCTGGCGGGCCTGATCGACGACTTCACCGCGATGCTGGAGCAGGCCGATGCCACCGACCCGGCCATGCAGCGGCTGTACCCGGACGGCTACTCCGACGACGACGAGGCCTCGGCGGAGTTCCGCCAGCTGGTCAGCGACGACCTGACCGCGGTCCGGACCGGCCGGTTGCGGACCTGCCGGGCCGAGTTGCCGGACGGCAGCGGCACCATCTCGCTGGACGAGGAGGCCGCCGACCGGTGGCTGCAGGTGCTCAACGATCTGCGGCTGACCCTGGGCGTCCGGCTCGGCGTCAGCGAGGAGGTCGAACTCGATTCGGCCGATCCGGTGGCCAACATCTACCACTGGCTCAGTGCGGTGCAGGACCTGCTGGTCAGCCAGCTGATGGTCTAGCCGGTTCGACTGCGGACGGTCCGGCTCGGTCGCCGGCCAGATGGACCTGTGGCTGGCCGGCTCGATGCCGATATGGTGGAAAGGTGCTACGAGTGCCGTCGGAGATCCGCGATGCGATCGTCGCGCACGCCCGCCGGGACCATCCCAACGAGGCGTGCGGCGTGGTCGCCGGCCCGGCCGGCCAGGACCGTCCGGTGCGGCTGGTCGAGATGCTGAACTCGGCTGCCTCGCCGACCTTCTACCAGTTCGACTCGATGGAGCAGCTGAAGGTCTGGAACGCGATGGACGACGCCGACGAGGAGCCGGTGATCATCTACCACTCGCACACCGCAACCGAGGCCTACCCGTCCCGTACCGACATCTCCTACGCCAACGAGCCGAACGCGCACTACGTACTGGTCTCCACCCGGGATCCCGAACGCGCGGAGTTCCGGTCGTTCCGGATCTCCGACGGCGTGGTCACCGAGGAGCCGGTGGAGGTGGTCGGCGAGTGAGCATCGCAGCGAAGCGAGGAGCGGAGCGAGCCGACCGGATCGACAAGGTGGTCGGCGAGTGAGCACCCCCTTCGTGCTGCCCATCCGGCGCGTCCTGCTCGGGCACAACGTCGCCGTCGTCTGTTACGACTGTTGCTGAGCCGTTCGCCGCAGCCGTCGTATCCCTGACATACCACCCCCGAGGAGCTTTTCGAGATGACCGTGCAGGTCAAGATCCCCACCATTCTGCGTAGCTACACCGGCGGCGAGAAGTCGGTGCCCGGCGAGGGCGCCAACCTGGCCGCGCTGCTGGACGACCTGGAGAGCCGGCACACCGGCCTCAAGGGCCGGCTGGTCACCGACGACGGTGCGCTGCACCGGTTCGTCAACGTCTACGTCAACGACGAGGACGTCCGGTTCACCGGCTCGCTGGACACCGCGCTGTCCGACGGCGACTCGGTGACCATCCTGCCGGCGGTCGCCGGCGGCAGCCGGGAGTCTGGGATCGCCGGCGGCAGCTGAGCTGCCATGACCAGGTACGAATCGCTGGTGCAGGCCGTCGGCGGCACGCCGCTGGTCGGCCTGCCGAACCTGTCGCCGCGCTGGACCGAGTCCGCCGGCGGACCGCCGGTGCGGTTGTGGGCGAAGCTGGAGGACCGCAACCCGACCGGTTCGATCAAGGACCGGGCGGCGCTGGCGATGGTCGCCAGGGCGGAGGCGGACGGCACCCTGACGCCCGGCTGCACCATCCTGGAACCGACCTCGGGCAACACCGGCATCTCGCTGGCCATGATCGCCAAGCTGAAGGGCTACGGACTGGTCTGCGTGATGCCGGAGAACACCTCGGCCGAGCGGCGGGAGCTGCTGGAGATGTTCGGCGCCCGGATCGTGTTCTCCCCGGCGGCCGGCGGGTCCAACCAGGCGGTCGCGATGGCCAAGCAGCTGAGCGCGGAGCACCCGGACTGGGTGATGCTCTACCAGTACGGCAACGAGGCCAACGCCCAGGCGCACTACGAGGGAACCGGCCCGGAGGTGCTGGACGACCTGCCGTCCATCACGCATTTCGTGGCGGGCCTCGGCACCACCGGGACGCTGATGGGGGCCGGCCGGTTCCTGCGGGAGAAGGTGCCGGGCATCCAGATCGTGGCCGCCGAGCCGCGCTACGGCGACCTGGTGTACGGCCTGCGCAACATCGACGAGGGGTTCGTGCCGGAGCTGTACGACGACACGGTGCTGACCTCGCGGTTCTCGGTGACCTCTTACGACGCGCTGCGCCGGACCCGGGATCTGATCGAGCACGAGGGGATCTTCGCCGGCATCTCCACCGGGGCGATCCTGCATGCCGCGCTCGGCACCGCGGACAAGGCGGTGAAGGCCGGTGCCCGGGCCGACGTGGTGTTCGTGGTGGCCGACGGCGGCTGGAAATACCTGTCCACCGGCGCCTATTCCGGCTCGCTGCAGCAGGCGGCGCAGAAGCTGGAGGGCCAGCTCTGGGCCTGAGCAGGTACCGTGCTGCGACATGGCCGTCATCCACCACAACACCACGCTGAGTCCCAGCAAGCTGGAACTGCTGGCTCGGTGGCTGCCGGAGCAGGACTGGTACCGCGGGGCGGGGGAGTTGACCCGGGCCGGCGGGTTCCGGCTGGACGACCCGGCCGGCGAGGTCGGCATCGAGTTCATGGTCGTGACCGGTGCCGGCGAGCCGTACCTGGTGCCGATGACCTACCGCGCCGCGCCGCTCGAGGCCGCCGCGGCGGGGCTGATCGGCACCGCCCAGCACGGCGTGCTCGGCGACCGGTGGATCTATGACGGCGAGCAGGATCCGGTGCTGCGCGCGCAGCTCGCCGCGCTGCTCCGTGGCGAGGTGACGGCGCAGGCGCAGAGCCAGTCGCACACCGTCGACCCGACGGTGCAGGTCCGGCCGGTGCCGGCGGCCGGCACCGTTTCGATCAGGCGGTTGCTCACCGAGGACGAGCCGCCCGAGTCGCCGGCCGGATACGTCTCGGTCCCGTGGCGCCGGCCGGACGGCTCGACCGCCCACGGCGTGGTCGCGACCGCGGACGGCTGACACCCCTCGGACGTCCGGACCGCCGGCGCCGCCGACGGTAACGTTGCGGACGTGAGCGAAGGGCAGCGGCCGCTCGGACGGCGCGAGCAGCGGCAACGGGAACTGGCCCAGGCCAGCGTGCGGCCCGCGCTGCGCCCGACCCGGCCGCCGGGCGCCGCGCTGACCATCGCCG
>DASUAC010000239.1:0-3642 GCA_035763985.1 Jatrophihabitans sp.
GGGCCGCCGCCCCTCCCGGATCTGCTCGGTCCGGCCGGTGAGGCCAATTTCGTAATAGCAGGAAGGTGGGTCGTAGGGGCCGTTCAGGACGGGGCTATCCGTCATGACCTGTTTTTCCCCGACATCGCCTGCACACCGTCCTCATACCCGCCAGACCTGTACACCTTATGACGGATCGGATGGAGCGCCCGGTAGCGGTGGCGAATTCGGCCGAGTCGCCCCCGGCTCACCGCGAAACGTGGAGCGGGTGACGGGAATCGAACCCGCGCCGTCTGCTTGGGAAGCAGAAACTCTGCCATTGAGCTACACCCGCGTTGCGTCCGCCGCCGGCCGGGCAGGAACCCTGAGCACCGGCAGCCGAGACGCTGAACATCCTAGCAACGCCGGTACGGCCCGGCGGGTTCGGTAATCCGGTTCGGTAATCTCCGCCCATGCTGCTGAGTGACCGTGACATCCACGCCGAGGTCTCCGCGGGCCGGCTACAGCTGGACCCCTGGGATCCGGAACTGGTGCAGCCGTCCTCCATCGACGTCCGGCTGGACCGGTTCTTCCGGGTGTTCAACAACTGGCAGTACACCCACATCGACCCGTCCGAGCAGCAGGACGACCTGACCAGCCCGATCGAGCCCAAGGGCGACGAGCCGTTCATCCTGCACCCCGGCGAGTTCGTGCTCGGCTCGACCCTGGAGGTGGTGACGCTGCCGAACGACCTGGCCAGCCGGCTGGAGGGCAAGTCGTCGCTGGGCCGGCTCGGACTGCTCACCCATTCCACCGCCGGCTTCATCGACCCGGGGTTCAGCGGGCACATCACGCTGGAGCTGTCCAACGTGGCCAACCTGCCGATCAAGCTGTACCCGGGCATGAAGATCGGCCAGTTGTGCATCTTCCGGCTGTCCTCGCCGGCCGAACACTCCTACGGCAGCGAACGATACGGCTCCCGGTACCAGGGCCAGCGCGGTCCGACGCCGAGTCGGTCGTACCTGAACTTCCGCACCGGGCCGACGGGCTGAACGGCCCCCGCCGACGGGCTGAGGGAACACAGGAAGCTCAACGGGCGGCGATCCGGATGGTGTCCCGCCACCAGTCGGCCAGCGGCAGCTGACCGCGCAGGCTGATCTCGTCATCGCCCGCCCGGTTCCAGACCCACCGGTACAGCTCGGCGGACAGCCCGAACACGCACAGGTCGGCACCCTCGCCGGCCTGCCGGGCGACCCGCACGCCGTCCGGGCCGATCCGCACCGTCCAGGACAGGTTCGCGTCCAGCGGCTCCAGCAGCACCCGCACCGCCGGATCGGCGGTGACCGCGACCAGCCGGTTCGGGATCATGCTCATGACCAGCTCGTCGATGCCGTCCGCGGCGAAATCCGGATCCAGGTCGGACACCCCGTAGCCGGCGGCCAGTTGCAGATCCACCCGGTGGATCGCGGTCTCGTGCGCCTGCCGGCGGGCCCAGAACAGCCGCGGCGACCGGGTCGGCCAGGGCGTGTGCATCGGCTGGTTCTCCGGGGCCCGGGTCAGCGCGGTGACCAGGTCGGCCAGCCCGCTCCGGTAGCCGGCGAGCAACCGGTCCGGCTCCGGGCGCTGGTAGCTGAACCGGTCCGGTGCGCCGCCGCGTACCTGCCAGGCCGCCCACTGGTGCACCTTGGTGACGTGCCCGACCGCCGCGGCCACCGTCCAGCCCGGGCAGGACGGCACCGGCGCGTCGGGGCCGGCGTACTCAGCGGCCCGGGCCAGCTGTTCGCCGTTGAGCTCCAGCTGGGTCAGGAACTGAGCTATCTCCATCCCGGCATCCGGCTCGCCGTCATCGCCGCGCGGTGAGCACCGCGGGCAGCGTCTGGGTCAGCACCGAGAGCAACTCCTCCTTCGAGATCTGGGGATCCGGCACCCAGGTCAGTACGACCTCTTCCACCATGGCCGACCAGCCGCGCGCCAGCAACTGCTCGGTGGGCCCGTCGGTGAGCCCGAACACCGCGAGGTTGTCGGTGATCCGCCGGGTCAGCACGTCCCGGGTGCGGTCGAAGATCTCGCGTAACGCGTCGTCGCCGCTGGCCGCGCCGCGCACCAGGGACAGGTACGAGCGGTAGTTCTTGCTGACGTAGTCGACGTAATGCTGCAGCGACAGGGTCAGCCGGGGCAGTGGCTCCAGCGTGGTGTCCGGCGCGGTGGTCTCCAGCAGGTCATCGGCTGCGCGCTGCACCACCGCGCGGTGGAAGTCCTGCTTGTTGCGGAAGTAGTGGAACAGCAGGCCACGGGAGATGCCCGCCTGCTCGGCCAGTTCCTCCACCGACAGCTCTTCCAGGGTACGGGTGGTGAGCATCCGTACGCCGAGTTCGAGCAGCTGTTCGCGCCGTGCCTGCGGGCTCAACCGGACCCGCTTGGCCGTCGTCATGCGGCCATCCTAGAGCCGAACCGGGCCGGCGCAGTGTGACACTATTGACTCATATTCAATTAGTGGTTAGGCTCGCTGTCATGACTGCGACTCCCGCGTCGTCCGGGCAGCCGGCTGGGCTGCCGCCGCAGGTCGGGATCTTCATCGTCGGCGCCGGATTCGGCGGGCTGGGTGCGGCGATCAAGCTGCAGGAGGCCGGCGAACGGGACTTCCTCTGCATCGACCGGGGCAGCGAGGTGGGCGGCACCTGGCGGGACAACAGCTATCCCGGCGCCGCCTGCGACGTGCCGTCCCAGCTCTACTCGTTCTCCTTCGCGCCGAACCCGGACTGGTCGCACTCGTTCTCCCGGCAACCGGAGATCCAGGACTACCTGCGCCGGGTCGCCCGGCAGGCCGGGGTGCTGGACCGGTTCCGGTTCAACGTGAGCTTCGAGGCCGCCGCCTGGGACGCCGGGGCGGACCGGTGGCGGATCGAGACCTCGGCCGGCCCGACCACCGCCCGGCTGCTGGTGGCCGCCGGTGGTGCGCTGTCCGATCCGAGGATGCCCGAGATCGACGGCATCGAGGAGTTCAGCGGCGCGATCTTCCATTCCTCGCAGTGGAATCACGAACTGGACCTGACCGGCAAGCGGGTCGCGGTGATCGGCACCGGCGCCTCGGCCATCCAGATCGTGCCCGAGGTGGCCGAGCAGGCCGGCCGACTCGACGTCTACCAGCGCACCGCCCCCTGGGTGCTGCCGCGCCGGGACGTCGCGTACCGGCCCTGGCAGAGGTGGCTGCTGCGGACGTTCCCGCCGCTGCAGCGGGCGGCCCGGGCCGCGGTGTATCTGGCCCGGGAGGCCACCGTACCCATGTTCATCGCGCTGCCGGGCATCGGCAAGCTGGCCGCCCGATCGGGAATCCGCAATATCGACAAGGCGATCAGCGACCCGGTGCTGCGGGCCAAGGTACGCCCGCACTTCGCGCTCGGCTGCAAGCGGGTGCTGCTGTCCAACGACTGGTACCCGGCGCTGACCCGGGACAACGTGCAGCTGATCACCGAGCCGATCCGCCGGCTCACCCGGACCGGCATCGTCACGTCCGACGGCACCGAGCGGCAGATCGACGCGCTGATCGTGGCCACCGGCTTCCTGCCCACCGAGCTGCCGATCGCCCAGCAGATCAAGGGAACGCACGGCCAGACGCTCAGCGACGCCTGGTCGCTGGCCGGCGTCCAGGCCTACAAGGGCAGCACCGTCACCGGCTTTCCCAAC
>DASUAC010000240.1:0-3378 GCA_035763985.1 Jatrophihabitans sp.
GGCGCCGGCTTCGCCGCGTTGATCGGCATCCCCGGCCTGTTGCTGATCTACCTGGCGCGCAAGCTGGGCATCAACGCCCAACTGGACGCCTCCGGCATCGCCGACGTCTGGTACCGGTACCCGGTCCTGGTGCTCAGCGCCGTCCAGAACGGCGTGCTGGAAGAGATCGTGATGATCGGCTACCTGCTCACCCGGCTCCGCGAGGTGGGCTGGTCATCGAAGCGTGCGGTGCTGGTGAGCGCGCTGATCCGCGGCTCGTACCACACCTACCAGGGCATCGGCGGCTTCCTGGGCAACTTCGTGATGGGCCTGATCTTCGGCTGGTGGTTCACCCGCACCCGCCGGGTGCTGCCGCTGGTGATCGCGCACAGCATCCTGGACATCGTCAGCTTCGTCGGCTACGCCGCGCTGCACGGCAAGGTCAGCTGGATCTGAGCCGGCGTGGCCGGGTGTGAGATCGTCCTGGCGTGACAACTGAAATCCGCACCGTGCCGGTCGAGGACATGCTGGGCTGGCTGCGTTCCATGCGTACCGGCCTGCTGGCGGATCCGGGCAACATCGACGAACCGCAGCTGGACCGGTGGCGTGCGACGTGGGAGCCCGACCGGACCTTCGGTGCGTACGCCGACGGCCGGTGCGTCGGCACGCTGCGGACCTTCGGCACGCTGCTCAGCGTGCCGGCCGGCCCGGGCTGTACCGCCCAACTGCCGGCGGACGCGCTCACCCAGGTCAGCGTGGCCGGCACCCACCGCCGGCAGGGTCTGCTGCGCGGCATGCTCACCCGGTCGCTGGCCGACGCCCGCGAGCGCGGCGAGGTGTTCAGCTACCTGCGCGCCGCCGAATGGCAGATCTACGGCCGGTTCGGCTACCAGCCGGCCAGCTTCGCCGCCAACTACCGCATCAACACCGGCAACCCGCTGCTCACCGTCCGGCCCGGCCGGGAACCGGTCGAGATCCGGCACGCGGAGCCGGCCGACGCCCGCGCCGAGGCACCCCAGGTGCTGGACCGGATCCGGCAGCAGCAGGCCGGCCATATCGAGCGGACGAAGCGGATGTGGGACTGGAAGTTCGGGCTGCACCCGGCACCCGGCACCCGGGAGCCGATCTGCGTGCTGGCCCGGACCGCGGCCGGCCGGGTCGACGGCTACGCACTGTGGACGCCGAACGACGGCAACTGGTTCCACGAGTCGGACCAGCAGGCGCAGGCCGCGGTGCACGAGGTGCTGGCCGCCACCGAGGACGCCGAACGAGCACTGTGGAACTACCTGATCCACCTCGACCTGGTGCGGGTGCTCACGCTGACCGAGTACCCGGTCGACCTGCCGCTGGAATGGCTGGTCAGCGACGGCCGGACGGTCCGGCGCACCTGGATCGGCGACGACACCTGGCTGCGCATCCTGGACCTGCCGGCGGCGCTGCGGACCCGTCGGTACGCGGTCGCCGACCGGTTGGTGCTGCAGGTGATCGACGACGAGGGCGGCTACGCCCAGGGCCGGTTCCTGCTGGACGCCGGCCCGGAGCATGCCGAGTGCCGGCCGAGCACCGAGAGCGCCGACCTGCAACTGTCCCAGCGGGCGCTGGCCGGCATCTACCTCGGCGGCAGCACGGTGCGCGCGCAGCGGCTGGCCGGACTGCTGGAGGAGGAAACGCCGGGCGCGGCGGACCGGCTGCAGCTGATGTTCGCCACCGAACGGGCGCCCTGGAACGCCAGCCCGTTCTAGCCGATCAGCCGATCAGCCGCTCGAGCCGATCAGCCGCTCGAGCCGATCGTGACGAAGTCGATCAACTCCTCCACCGAACGCAGCAGCGGCACCTCCACGTCGGCATAGCTGTTCACCGAACCGAGCACCCGGCGCCACAGCTCACGCGGGTCCGAGGCCCCGAGCGCGTCGGCGACGCCTTGCTTCCAGTCGAGCCCGCGCGGCACGGCCGGCCAGCGGTCGATGCCGAGCGCCACCGGCTTGACCGCCTGCCAGATGTCGACGTACGGATGGCCGTTGATCAGCACGTGCGGCGAGCGGATGCCGGCCGCGATCCGCGACTCCTTGGATCCGCCGACCAGATGGTCCACCAGCACGCCGAGCCTGCGCTGCGGACCTGGTTGGAACTCGGCCACCGCGTCGGCGAGCAGATCGATGCCGCCCAGCGGCTCCACCACGATGCCCTCGATCCGCAGGTCCTCGCCCCAGATCCGCTCGACCAGCGCCGCGTCGTGCACGCCCTCCACCCAGATCCGGCTGGCCTTGGCCACCTGCGCCCGTACCCCGGCGACGGCCACCGAGCCGGACGCGGTCCGGCCGGGTTTGCGCCGCTCGGCGACCCGAGCCGGCCGGACCAGGGTGACCAGCTCGCCCTCCAGCAGGAAGCTGGCCGGCAACATCGGGAACACCCGCCGCCGGTCGAACCGGTCGGCCAGCGTCACCGTATCCCGCTGCTCGCCGGCGATCACCGCCCGTCCGCAGGCCACCACCGCGCCGCAGAACCGGCCGTCGGCGGTCTCCACCACCAGATCCGGCTCGGCGGCCACCTCGCGTACCTTGCGGCGCCGGTGCGCGGGTTGGGCCAGTACGTCGTCGGAATACACCCGGCTCAGCCTAGGCAGCCGGCGCCCGCATCCATGGTTGCCGCGCCCGGATCGGACCTTCCACACCGAGCATCCCAGCGGCGCTGCCGCACCGAGCATCCCAGCGGCGCTGCCGCACCGAGCATCGATGGGTAATCTGGATCCACGTGTCCGCCCATAGACGTTGTGCCCGATTGGCCGCCTGGGGATCCGCCTGGCTGGCCGGCACAGCCTCGTTCGACCAGGTGCTGGACGCGCTGTCCGGCCGCAGCCGGGTGATCGCCGGGCCCGGCTTCGACCCCGCCGGCGTACACCCGGTCGGCGTCGCGCTCACCGACTGGAAGCAGGCCGGCACGTCGGCGCTGCGGCTGGCACTGCCGGTGCCCGGCGACGTGCGCGGGCTGGCCGGGCCGGCCGAGTTCCGCACGGTGGCGATGCAGGCCGGCCAGGCGGTGTACGGCAACCAGTTCGGGGTGACCGTGCTGGCCGGTCCGCCGACCCCCAGCAGCGCCGGGCCGGAGGTGGTCTGGCACCGCGCCGACGCCGCCGAGCCGCCCCCCGATCCGCTGTCCATCGCAGAAGCCGAGCACGAATTGGCCGAGGCGATCAGGGAAACCGCCTCCGACTTCGCCCGGCGGGGCGCCACCAGCTGGCTGTCCGACATCGCGCCGGCGCTCTCGGACGCCCGCCGGGCCGGGGAGCGGCTGCATCTGCCGGCCAGCCATCCGCCGCGTGCGGTACGGCTGATCGCGCAGGCCGAACGGCTCACCGCGGTGTTCGCGGTGGTGGACGCCGACGACACCGGACCGCTCACC
>DASUAC010000241.1:0-7455 GCA_035763985.1 Jatrophihabitans sp.
CTGCGGCGGCTGCGGCATGACCGGCAACGTCCCGAGAAGGGCGGCGCCGTCCGCTGACCAGGCTCACGGCAGCAGCGCCGCGTCGAGGGAGCAGTTCACCAGGTCGCACTCCGTAGTCAGCCGCACCCCGAACCTGGCTTCGACGCCCTCCCGGATGTGCCGGGCGAACGCCATCACCTCCGCGGTCGTCGCCTCGCCCCGGTTCGACACCGCCAGCGCGTGCTTGCTGGACAGCCGTACCGATCCCCGGCCGAAATCCGCACCGTAGCCGGGCGGAAAACCGGACCGGTGGATGAGCCAGGCCGCCGCCAGCTTGGTCCCCTTCGGGTCCGGATACTGCGGTACGCCCGCCGCCGACGCCGGCTGCGGAACCTCGGCGAGCACCGGGTTGGCGAAGAAGCTGCCGGTGCCCCAGGTGTCGTGGTCGGCCGGGTCGTAGATGGAGCCGCGCTCCCGCCTCAGCTCCAGCACCGCGCGCCGGACATCCCCGGTGCCCGCCGTGCCGCCCGGCTCGATCCCGAGCCGGGCGACCAGGGCTTCGTAGCCGAGCGGGTTGGACTGCGCGGTCGGCCGCAGTCGATAGCTCACCCGCAGGATGACGTAGCGATCACACCGCTTGAACACCGAATCCCGGTGGCTGCCGAACCCACAGCGAGCGGCCGGCCATTCCTCCACCGCCTGGGTGTCCCGGTTGTACACGGTGACCGAGCACAGCAGGTCCGAGGTGACCGCGCCGAACGCGCCGACGTTCTGCACCGGGGTGCCGCCGACCGAGCCCGGAATGCCGGACATCTGCTCGAACCCGCCGAGGCCGTGCTCCAGCGTCAGCCGGACCAGGTCGTCCCAGTCGACCCCGGCATCGGCCTCCACCGCGGGGCCGTCGATCCGCAGCTCGGTCGAGGCGACCTTGACCGTCAAGCCGTCCCAGCCGCCGTCGCCGACCACGAGGTTGGACCCACCGCTCATGACCAGCAGCGGCACACCGTTCGCGTCCGCGTCGCGCACCAACTCGACCAGTTGTTTCGTATCGGTGGCAACGGCGAAATCGCGCGTCGGACCGCCGACGTGGATGGTCGTCAGCTCTGCGAAGGCCGGGGTCACCGTGGTCCTGAACGGCGCACGCGGCCGGGTCCTCGATCGCTCACGCGAGAGCGGGCTGACGGCTGCGTGGGCACGACTCGGTCACGTCGCGATGATACTGGAGCAGGTCATCCGCGCTCGGCCGCAGGCCGCCGGCGAACCGCGACGTAAGTGCCGAGTTTCCGTTGACCGCGCGGCCGGACGGCCGCTGACGAGCCCGGATTTGAGCCGGATTGAGCCGACGCGGGGACTCGAACCCCGAACCGCTCGATTACAAGTCGAGTGCGCTACCAATTGCGCCACGCCGGCCGAACCGGCGACTGCACGCCGGGCAGGGGCAATCTTAGACGTCGGCCACCGCGCACCGACCCCGGCCGTCCGGCCCGCACGAGCACCCGGTACCAATGGTCGGGTGAGCCGTCTACACAAGCCCAAGGCCGGTTTCTGGATCCGGCTCTGCGTCATGGTGCTGTATCCGCTCGACGCGCTGCTGTTCAAGCTGCGCTGGCATCAGCTGGACCGGATGCCGGCCACCGGTGGCGTGCTGGTCGCGGTCAACCACATCTCGCAGGCGGATACGGCGGCGATGGCCCGAATGATCTGGCAATCCGGCCGGATCCCGCGTTTCCTCATCAAACACACGGTGTTCGACTGGCCGGTCGTCGGCCGGGTGATGACGGGCGCAGGTCAGCTCCCGGTCTACCGGGCCAGCGAGCAGGCCGCGGATTCGCTGCGCGCCGCGGTCGATGCGCTGCGGGACGGCCAGTGCGTGATCATCTACCCCGAGGGCACCATCACCGGCAATCCCGATTACTCACCGATGCAGGCCAAGACCGGGGTGGCCCGGCTGGCGCTGGCCTGCCCGGACGTCCCGGTGGTACCGATCGGGCAGTGGGGCGCGCAGCGCACCCTCGACCGGCGCGGCCGGTTCCGGCCGTTCCCCCGGCATCGGCACGAGGCCTCGATCGGCGAACGGGTCGACCTGTCCGACTACCTCGGCCAGGAACCGACCGCCGAGACGCTGCGTGAGATCACCGATCGGGTGATGGCGGCGGTCACCGAGCAGGTGGACCTCGTCCGGGCCTCGATCGCACGGGCCGAGCCGTCGGCCGAGGCCGCGATCCAGCAGCAGTAGCACCGAAAAGCATTCGCCACGGTTGCGGCGCACCGAGCAGAATCCGGCAGGTGCCCGAACTGATCACCCCCACGGTGCGGCTGGCCGCATCGTTTCGCAGTGCAATGGCCGACTTCATCGCCGAGGGCCGCGGCGGCCCCGGTGACGATTCGGCGATGGCCCGCAACATCGCCGAATTCGGCGCTCGCTGGCACACCGACGACGGCCTGGCCGAGTTCGTCGCCGAGCTGCTCCGGCAGGGGGATCCGGCCCGGCCGGCCCCGCCGAACTGGACGCACACCAGCACCTACTGGTGGGCCGACGGCGAACGCTATCTCGGTTCGATCCGGATCCGGCACGAGATGATTCCGCCGGTGCTCGCCGAGGCCGGCCTGATCGGCTACGACATCGCACCGCGCGAACGCCGGCAGGGGCACGGCACCGCGATGCTCCGGGCCGCGCTGGCGATCGCCCGGCGGATGGGCTTCGACCGGGTGCTGATCACCTGCGATCCCGACAACGTGGGCTCGCGCAAGGTGATGGAGAACAACGGCGGCGTGTTCGAGGGCGAGCAGCACGGCAAGCTGCGGTACTGGCTGCCCACCGGCTGAGCCGGCCACCCACCGGCGGACAGCAGAATTGAGGAGTGCAGCGGATCAACGAGCGGCTGCTCAACTGGGCCTCGATCCTGGACGAGCAGACTCGCCGACAAGCCATCACCGCCAGCGGGATGCCCTTCATCTACCCGCACATCGCGCTGATGCCGGATGCCCATCTGGGCAAGGGCGCGACGGTCGGTTCGGTGCTGCCGACGGTCGGCGCGATCATGCCGGCCGCGGTCGGGGTGGACATCGGCTGCGGGATGATGGCGGTCCGTACCCAGTACCTCGGCAGCCGGCTGACCGGTGACCCGCAGCGGCTGCACGCCGCGATCAGCTCGGCGATCCCGCTGTCGGCCGGCAAGTACAACACCGGCGTGCGGGCCGAACACACCCGGCGCCGGATCGACGAACTGGCGGCCATGCCGGGGGTGGCCCAGGCCGAGCAGGTCAGCCCGAACTGGTCGCTGCAGCTGGGCTCGCTGGGCTCCGGCAACCACTTCATCGAGGTCAGCCTCGATTCCCACGACCGGGTCTGGCTGTTCCTGCACTCCGGTTCCCGCGGCGTCGGCAACAAGCTGGCCGGCAAACACATCCGGGTGGCGCAGCAGCTGTGCCGGCGCCGGACGGCCGACCTGCCGCATCCGGATCTGGCCTACCTGGAGGAGGGCGAGCCCGAGTTCGACGAGTACGCCGAGGCGCTGCGCTGGGCACAACACTTCGCGCTGCTCAACCGCGCCGAGATGATGGACCGGCTGGTGGCCGCCTTCGAACGCTGGCAGGACGGGCCGATCGAGGCCACCGGGGTGGTGAACTGCCACCACAACTACACCGAGTCCGAGGAGCATTTCGGCAGGCGGGTCTGGGTGTCCCGCAAGGGCGCCATCTCGGCCCGGGCGGGTGAACCCGGGCTCATCCCGGGCAGCATGGGCACGGCGTCCTACGTGGTGGCCGGCCGCGGCAACCCGTTGAGCCTCTGCTCCGCGCCGCACGGCGCCGGCCGCAACTACTCGCGTTCGGCGGCGCGCCGGCGGTTCACCCGCGCCGACCTGGACCGGCGGATGGCCGGCATCGCCTGGGGCCGTTCCGACGCCTTCCTGGACGAGCACCCCGACGCGTACAAGGACATCGACCAGGTGATGGCCGACGCCGCCGACCTGGTCGAGATCCGGCACACCCTGCGCCAGATCGTCAACGTCAAGGGTGACTGACGGTCCCGCTCGGGCGTCAGACACGCCCGGACGCAGAACGGCCGCCAGGGGTTCGCCCCGGCGGCCGTCGTGCGGCTCAGCGGTCAGTCGTGGTTGGTGGCCAACGCCTGCAGCTGGGTGTAGGAGCCGTTGAACTCGTCCTGGTCACCCGGGAAGGTGCCGGAGGAGGCGTACTGCCACATCGTCCAGGTGTACGTACCGGCCGGCGGGGTCGGCGGGGTGGAGCTGTACTTGGCGATCCAGAACGGGTTGGTCGAAGCGAATGCCGAGGAGTTGCCGGTGCAGGTGGTCCACCAGTCCAGCGTGGTGTAGATCATCGGGTACTTGTTGTACTTGGCGTGGATCTCGTTGGAGAACGCCTTGACCCAGCTCACCATGCCGGACTGCGACAGGCCGTAGCACTCGCCACCGCTGTAGGGGTTGTACTCGATGTCCAGCGCCGGCGGCAGGGTCTTGCCGTCCGCCGACCAGCCGCCGCCGTGTGCGGCGAAGTAGTCGGCCTGGTAGGTGCCGCTGGAGATGTTGGGCCGGGCGAAGTGGTACGCGCCGCGGATCATGCCGACGTTGTAGGAGCCGTTGTACTGCTGGGCGAAGTACGGGTTGGTGTAGCCGGTGCCCTCGGTGGCCTTGACGTAGGCGAACCGGGCGCCGTTGTTCCAGGCGGTGGACCAGGCCACGTTGCCCTGGTAGCTCGAGACGTCCATGCCGTACACCACGCTGGCACTCGCCTGGGCCGGCATGATCATGCCGACCGCGAGGGCACCGGCCGCCACCGCACCGGCGATCAGCCGGGATGTCACCTTGCTACGAATGCCGGCCAACGGCCGTGCTGAGAACATGCAGAACTCCTCGGCGGGGAAGGGACGGCCGACGAGGGCCGTCGAGGGCGGGTGAGGGGGTAGTGGGGATAAATATGGGCAAATAACGCCACCGGGTCAATACCCAGGTTTATAACATTTCGGCTAGGACGCCGGTGGCCCGTTCGAGCGCTGCCTTGACGACGGCTGCGCCGCCCTGTGCAATGACAGGGTCCAGACCGCTATGCCGGTCGGGGCTGCCGTTTTCGATCGGTGGAAGCGGAGGCACAGCGCCGGCCGGAATACCGTGAGGCTCGTGAGCCATGACGAGCCCGTACCCGGTGCGGTCAACGCTCACCGAGAGGATCAGCCATGGCCGAAGTCCAGTACGTAGAGGCATCCCGGATCTACCCTGGCAACCCCATACCCGCAGTGAACCGACTCAGCCTCGATGTCGCCGACGGCGAGTTCGTGGTGCTGGTCGGCCCGTCCGGTTCCGGCAAGTCCACCGCGCTGCGGATGCTCGCCGGCCTGGAAGATGTCGACCAGGGCGAGATCCGGATCGGCGGGGTCGACGTCTCGCGCAAGCCGCCGAAGGACCGCGACATCGCGATGGTGTTCCAGAACTACGCGCTCTACCCGCACATGTCGGTGGCCGAGAACATGGGTTTCGCCCTGAAGTTGAAGGGCGTTTCGAAGGAGGAGCGGGCGAGCAAGGTGCTCGCGGCGGCCAAGCTGCTGGACCTCGAGCGCTACCTGGACCGCAAGCCCAAGGCGCTGTCCGGCGGCCAGCGGCAGCGGGTCGCGATGGGCCGGGCGATCGTCCGGGAGCCGAGCGTGTTCCTGATGGACGAGCCGCTGTCCAACCTCGACGCCAAGCTGCGGGTGGAGACCCGCGCGAACATCGCCTCGTTGCAAGCCCGGCTCGGCACCACCACCATCTACGTCACGCACGACCAGATCGAGGCGATGACCATGGGCGACCGGGTGGCGGTGCTCAAGGACGGCATCCTGCAGCAGATCGACACCCCACGCAACCTGTACGACCAGCCCGGCAATGCCTTCGTCGCCGGTTTCATCGGCTCGCCGGCGATGAACCTGGTCACGGTTCCGGTCGTCGAAGGCGGCGCCATGCTCGGCGACGTGACCGTGCCGCTCAAGCCGGACACGCAGGCCGCGGTCCGGGCCGCCGGGCTGAAGGAGATCATCCTCGGCATCCGGCCGGAGTCCTTCCACACCGCACAGAACGGCAGCGGGCTCCGGCTGAGGGCGACCCTGGTCGAGGAACTCGGCGCGGACGCCTACGTCTACGGCGAGCTGCCCGGCATCAAGACCACGGACGTCGGCGACGACGGCGGGGCCAAGGCGTTCACCGTCCGGTTCGACGGCCGGGTGCCACCGAAGATCGGCAACGAGATTCCGCTCGAGGTACGCACCGACGAGACCCACGCGTTCAACCCGGAGAACGGGGAGCGGCTGGGTAGCTGACGAGCAGCAGCGAAGCGGGGGACGCCGGCCGGCGTCCCCCGTTCTGCTTCCTCCGGCGGCTGTGCCCGAGCAGTGCGGAGCGATCGAGCCCGTCAGTCGGACGCGGCCTGCCGAGTGCCGGTCAGGCGGGTTTGGCCCGCCGCGACCCGGTCAGCCGGAGTCGGCCTGCCGGCGCTGCCGGGCCACCTCGGCCAGCGTGACCGCGGCCGCCACCGAGGCGTTCAGCGACTCGGCCTGGCCGGTCATCGGGATGGCCAGCCGCACGTCGCAGGTCTGCCCGACCAGCCGGGACAGCCCCCGGCCCTCCGAGCCGACCACGATCACCAGCGGGTCGGCGGCGTAGCCGAACTCGTCCAGCGTGGTGCCGGCGTCAGCGTCGAGGCCGGCCACCAGCAGGCCGGCCTGCTGGCAGTCCTTCAGCGCCCGTACCAGGTTGGTCACCTGGGCGACCGGAATCCGGGCGGCGGTACCGGCCGAGGTCCGCCACGCGGTCGCGGTGACGCCGGCCGATCGACGGGTCGGCAACAGGATGCCCTGTGCGCCGAAGGCCACCGCGGACCGGATGACCGCCCCCAGGTTGCGCGGGTCGGTGACCCCGTCCAGGGCGACCAGCAGCGGGGTGGTGGTGGCCTGGCCGACCAGCTCGAGCAGGTCCGGCAGTTCGTCGTAGCTGAACGGCGGCACCTGCAGGGCGATGCCCTGGTGCAGGATGCCCCCGGTCCGGCGGTCGATCTCGGCCTTGCTCACCTCCAGGATCGGCAGCCCGCGGTCGGCCGCGAGCGCGATCGCCTCGGAGACCCGTTCGTCCGCCTCGATGCCCACTGCCACATAGAGCGCGGTGGCCGGAATCGCGGCCCGCAGCGCCTCGGCGACCGGGTTCCGGCCGACCAGCAGTTCCGGCGCATCGGTACTCCGGCGCCGGCCGTCACTCGGCTTGCGCTCGCCGGTCCGGCGCTCGGCCGCCGCGGCCCGGCGCGCCGCCGGATGGCCCTTGCGATCGACCGCCTTCGGGGTCGGGCCCTTGCCGGCCAGCCCGCGTGTCCGGTTCCCGCCGGAGCCCACGGTGGCACCCTTCTTGCTCTTGCGCACCGCGCCGCGGCGCGAGGAATTGCCTGCCATTATCGACCTGTTCTCGGATGTGTCTCGTCATTCCCGCTCGTCGCGAG
>DASUAC010000242.1:0-4747 GCA_035763985.1 Jatrophihabitans sp.
ACGCCACCTTGGTCGCGCTGCCGGCGCCGCCGGCCACGCTGATCCGGCCCTGGATCAGGGTGCCCAGCATGGTGAAGAACCGCTTGGTCTGGTTCTCGATCGGCGTCGAATAGCTGCCGTCCGGGGCCACCGAGCCGTACCGGTCGAGCAGCGCGTCCCGCGGGATCCGGACGCCGGTGAACCACAGCTGGCCGTTGTCGACGCCGTTCAGGCCCGCTTTGAAACCGCAATCTTCGATCCGCACGCCGGGCAGCGGGCTGCCCGCGGAGTCCCGGATCGGCACCAGGAACGCGTGCACGCCGTGGCTCTGGCCGCCGGTGACCAACTGGGCGAACACCACGGCCAGCCGGCCGTCGCGGGCGGCGTTGCCGATGTACTCCTTGCGGGCGTCGTCGTCCGGGGTGTCCAGCACGAACTCCTGCGTCTGCGGGTCGTAGCCGGCGGTGGTGCGCAGTGCGGCCACGTCCGAGCCGTGCCCGTGCTCGGTCATCGCGAAGCAGCCCAGCAGCCGGCCGGCGGCGATGTCGGCGAGGTAGCGCCGGTGGTGCTCCTCGTTGCCCAGATGCAGCACCGCCCCACCGAACAGGCCGAACTGCACGCCGGTCTTGACCATCAGCGACAGGTCGCCCATCGCCAGCATCTCGAACGCCACGATCGAGGCGCCGAGGTCGCCACCGCCGCCGTACTCGGCCGGAAAGCCGATGCCGGTGACACCTTCGGCGCACAGCGCCATCAGCTGCTCGTAGGTACGCTGCCGCTGCTCGTCGACCGTGAGCCCGACCTGCGGCACGAACAGCGGACGGTCGGACAGCTTGCGGGCCAGCTCCCGCTGCTCGGCCCACCGGCCGTCCAGCAGCCGGCGCAGCTCGTCCACGCTGCCGGCGGCCAGCGGCCGGATTTGCTCCGACGGTTGCGAGGCATCGGACATCGTGGCTCCTCTTCAGTCGGCGGTACGAGAATCGGCGGTACGGGAATCGGCGGTACGGGACGGACGCTCGGCGGCGGCCAGCACGTCGCGCAACCCGCCGGCCTCCCCCCACAGCAGCCTGGTCAGGCTCTCGGCCAGCTCGGGCCGGCTCAGCTCGGCCGGATGTTCCAGCCACCAGTCGCCGGCGGCCTTGACCAGGCCGACGATCGCGGTGCCCCAGGGCCGGCGCAGTGCCGGCTCGGGAGCGGGCAGCAGGCCGATCAGCTCGTCCAGCCGGGCGGCGATCCGGCCGATGTAGTCGGCGACCGGGTCATCCCCGGCCCGCTGCACCACCGGGTTGCGCACCACGAACCGGTACACCTGCGGATTGCGGTCCAGCACCGCCAGGAAGGCGTCGATGCCGGCCCGGATCATCGCCCGCGGCTCGCGCTGCTTGGCCATCGCGGCGGCCAACTGGTCGGCCAGGGTGCCCGCAAGCTGCTGGCCGACCGACCGGTAGAGGTCGGCCTTGTCGGTGAAGTGCCGGTAGAACACCGCCTTGGAGGTGCCGGCGAACGCGGCGATCTGGTCCATGCCCACCTCGGCGCCCTGCTGCTCGACGCAGGCCGCGGTGAGTTCCACCAGCTCGGCCCGGCGCGCCAGCCGGTGCGCGTCCCAGCGCGCCGACCGCCCGTCCGCCTTGGCCTTCACGGCTATCACAGTATCCGATACCGCAAGTATCGGGTACTCGGATGCTCGTCGCAGTATCAGGACAACCGGGCGACCGCCTCCACCACCAGCCGCCAGAAGACGTCCGTCCGGAGTTCGGTGGCGACCTGGACGAAGTTGGTCCCGGAGCCCACCCGATCCAGATCGACCACGGTGGCACCGCGGGTGTGGCGGCCGTCGAGTTCGATGGCCACGTCCCGGGAGATGCAGCTGACGACCTCGTCACCGGCGATCACCCGGGCAACCGCCACCGGATCATGCAACGGCGGGTACGGCATGTTGAACACCGAGCGGTAGGTCTGCTGGAAGAAGGTCATGAGTTCCACGACGATGTCGGCCAACCCGGAACCGACCGCGCGGAATTCCTCGATCACGGCTGGGGTAACCAATGCCTGATGGGTCACGTTCAGCCCGCACATGGTCAGCGGGACGCCCGAGCGGAACACGATGTCGGCGGCATCGGGATCGGCCACGATGTTGAACTCTCCGTACGGGGTCCAGTTACCCCGGCCCGTCGATCCACCCATGATGACGATCTCTTCGATCTGCGGTACGACCTGCGGGTATTTCCTCAGCAGCGTCGCGACATTGGTCAACGGCCCGGTCGCCACCAGCACCAACGGGCCATCCGATTCCAGCAGCCGGCGCATGAGTTCGACGGCATGTTCGGCACTGGCCTGCTTGCTGGGCGGCGGGAAGTAGGGTCCGTCCAAGCCGGATTCGCCATGGATTGCCGAGGCAGTCAACCGATTGCCGGCCAGCGGGCCACTGCAGCCGGCGGCCACCGGCGCCTCCAGGCCGGCGATTTCGCAGATCTTCAAGGCGTTGTCGGTCGTCTTCTCCAGGATCTGGTTCCCGGCCACCGTCGTAATGGCGACCAGTTCGAGAGCGGGAGTGCCTGCCGCCAAGAGGATGGCCACCGCATCGTCATGGCCAGGGTCACAGTCCAGGATGAGGCGGCGAACCATCGGGCCACTCCTCGGCGAAAAAGGGATAAATCAAGATCGTTCACACGCTAACATCCGAGGTCGGGGCCGTGGCGTCACGTTCGAGGAATGATGACTATGGTGCGTTGAGCAGCGAGGGGACGGCGTGCCGTGAGGCCGAAGAACATCGAGATCTCCGCGGTCACCCTGGCTGCCGCGGTAGCAGCGATCCTGACCGTCTTCCAGGGAACGCACGGTGGCGTGCTCGGCTCACTGCTCGTCGCCGCCACCCTTATCGGCATCCTCATCTGGCACCTTCGACATCGCGCGCCGACCGGGCGGCTGAGCTCGCACGAGCGGAAGCTGGTCGCCTCGTACCTTGCCTCGGCGATGGACGACATCCTGCGCGCCCTACCGTTACCGAGCACGCCCCATGACCAATACCGCAGTTACCGCGGCCGGCTCGCCGCCAAGGCTGCCTACATCCCAGCCCCTTTCATCTTCAGGGAAAAATCTCCCAAGTGGCAGCGGCAGCCGACGACGGGCCGCGGTGACGCGTCGCTGCTCTGCGAGGCCCGGGCGGCCCGATCGTGCAGCACGATCATCCTTGGGGATGCCGGCACCGGTAAGTCGCTCATCGCCGCTCTGGCGTTCGCCACGCTGGCCGACAAGTTCCTGCAGTCCAACCAGAGCCGGGACATTCCGGTGTTCCTCCGGCTCAACCTGATGGCCACCACCTCGGGCCACGAGTACAGCGCGGACGACTTCCCCTTGGAGGTGCTGCCGCCTAAGTTGCGGCTGCTCGGCGACGAACGCCTGACCAGCCTCATCCGGGCAGACGCCCTGGTCCTCGTCCTGGACGGGCTGGATGAACTCGGCATATCCGGGGCGCCGCGGCATCACATCGGCAGGCTGCCACCCATCCTTCTCCCGCTCCTGCATCGCCGCCGCTTCGTCATCACCTGCCGGGATGCCTTCCACAAGCTGTACGTCGACACCGACCGGCTGTCGGCCCAGATCGATGCAGAGATCACCCTGCGGCCCTTCGACTACGAGGCCCACGTGATCCCGTTCGTGCAGGAATACTGCCGAGCGAACAACGCGTCCTACATTGCCCAGCAGGTGCTGGACATCGTGTCGTCCCATCCGGTGTTCCTGGAGATCCTGTCCCGGCCGCTGATGCTTGCCATGTCGGTGGACGTCCTCTGCGAACAGATCAAGACCTCGGGCGCCGAGGTCGCCGCCCAGGCCCTGAAGCTGACCGGTTCCGACTACCTGGGCGCGCAGATCTATGAGTGGTACGTGGAGAAATGGATCGGACGCGAGCTTGCCAAGGGTGCGGTACAGAGCCTGCCCGCGGAATTGATGCTCGGAGTGGTCGGGCACACCGCATGGGCGATCTTCACCAACCCGACCCGGGTCGACACCGGCTACGGCGCCTTCGACATCCAAGATCTACTGATCTCCTACGCGAACCTGGAGCACACCGGTGCCGATTGGCTCCAGCACCATCCGGGTGCCAATGCGCAGACGGATCTGCCCACCCTGATCACCTGCGTGACCGAACGTACGTTTCTGATCGTCAACCACGGCGGCGAGTCCTACCGGTTCGTGCACAAGTCCTTCTTCGAATACATGCTCGCCCGGCACGTGCACTCCCGGCTGGCGGATCCGCATTATTCACAGATAGCACCGGCGGACCTGCTTTCTTCACCGCTGCCGGACGAGGTGATCGACTTCCTGCGGGAGTTGCTGCATCGCAGCGTCGCCGAGGCTGGCGCGGAGCGGGCCCAGGCAGAGAGCACCCTGCTCGCCGTCGTGCAGCAGACCGCCGGCGAACCGAGCAAGCTGATGGCCCGGCAACAAGCGGCTAATCTGCTGCCGATCGTGGCGAACGGCCCGACCCACGCGCTGCTCAACGAGATGGTTTCATCCGATGCCGAGCATCCGTTCGTAAAGCGCGCCATCGGGGTGGGTTACGCGTTACACCACGCCAATTCCCGACTGCTCGACCACTTCGTGCAAAGCATGGACACCGATGCCGATGCATTGGATTTCCACATGGGATATAACCGGATCTATTACGGCGACCAGCCACTCAGCCGGACCGACTTCCGGGATGACCTGGGCGAGCACTCCACTCGCTTCTTCCGAGCCTGCGTACGACATCTCCAACTCGATCAGT
>DASUAC010000243.1:0-4440 GCA_035763985.1 Jatrophihabitans sp.
GACGGCGTGCTGGTCGAACTGGCCGACGGGCGTACCGCGGCCGGTGACGTGCTCGTCGCCGCGGACGGTTCCCGGTCCCGGGTGCGCGACGGCTACCCGACGGTGCCGCAGCCCACCGACCTCGGCGCCCGCACCATCTTCGGCCGGGTGCCGATGAACGACGCGGTGCAGGCGGCGCTCGGCGCCGAACTGGCGAACCGGTTCAGCTACGTGCTGGGCAGCGAGGGCTGCCATCTCGGCCTGATGCCGATGGCGTTCCGCACCCCGCCCCGGCAGGCGGCCGCCGAGATCTGGCCGGAGATCGAGATGGAGGAGCGCGGCGACTACTACATGTGCGTGCTGAACATGCACCCGGCGGCGCTGGACGTGCCGGACGAGGAGCTGTTCAGCCTGGACGGCGGTCAACTCTGGGACGTGGTGCGCCGGCGCACCCGGGGCTGGCACCCGCGGCTGCGCGAGGTGATCGACAACGCCGAGACCGCCGAGTCGTTCGTGCTGGCCCGCCGGGCGACCACGTCGGTGCGGCCGTGGCCGGTCGGGCCGGTGCTGCCGCTCGGCGACGCGGTGCACACCATGCCGCCGTCCGGCGGGGTGGGCGCGAACACCGCGCTGCGGGACGCGGCCAGGCTGCTGGCCGGGCTGACCGCGCTCGCCGCAGGCCGGCTGGAGTTGGCCGAGGTGTCATGCGGCTACCAGGAGACGATGCTCGACTACGCCACCGAGGCGCTCGGCATGTCGTTGCAGATCGCCCAGTGGTCCACGCCGGGACCGGTCGTGCTGTCCGGCGCGGTGGCGTGATGGGCGCGAAGGCGACAGCGAGTGAGCATCGCAGGCGCGAAGCGTCGAGGAGCGGAGCGAGCGCGGAGCCGAGCAATGGGTGAGCCGCCGATCGCGTTCCTGCTGCCCGGCCAGGGCTCGCAGTACCACCGGATGGCGGCCGGCCTGTACGGCACCCACCCGGAGTTCAGCGCCGCGATGGATGCGGTCTTCGACCTGCTCGGCCCGGACGGTGCGGCGGTCCGCCGGGACTGGCTGGCCGACCAGCCGCAGGTGCCGATCGATCACGTCACCCGGTCGCAGATCCTGCTGTTCGCGGTGGATCACGCGCTGGCCGTCCAGTTCAGCAGTTGGGGGTTGCGTCCGGACGCGCTGCTCGGACACAGCATCGGCGAGCTGGCCGGTGCGGTGCTGGCCGGGATCTTCACGCTGCCGGAGGCGGTCCGGCTGGTCTGGGACCGGATCCAGCGGCTGGCCGCGGCACCGGCCGGCGGCATGCTCGCGGTCGCGGCCAGCACCGAGCAGGTGGCGCCGTACTGCTCCGGCGACGTGGTGGTCGGCGCGGTGAACGCCGAGCGGCAGGTCATCCTGGCCGGCCCGCGGGCCGAACTCGCCGAGGCCGCGGCGGCACTCGCCGCGGCCGGCTACATCAGCCGTCCGGTGCCGGCCAGCACCGCCTTCCACAGCCCGATGCTGGCCGAGGCGGCTCGCGGCGCGGTGCCCGGCATCGCCGAGCTGGCGCCGAAACCGCCGAAGATCCCGCTGTATTCCGGTTATACCACCGCACCGGTGCGGGCCGACCAGGTGACCGATCCGGAGTTCTGGGCCTGTCACCCGGTGGCCCCGGTGCTGTTCTGGCCCGCACTGCAGGCGTTGCTGGCCGACGGCCCGTGGCAGCTGATCGAGGTCGGCCCGGGCTGGGGGCTGACCGCCGTCGCCCGCCGGCACCCGGCGGTGACCGGTGGCCGCAGCCGGGTGTTGCCGGCCCTGCCGGCCAGGCCGTCCGGTGACGAGGCGGACCGGCTGGCGGTGCAGGCGGTTCGGACGGCCCTGCAACCCGAGGCGGTCCGGTGACGATCACCCCGAGCGACAACCTGCGGGTGGCCGGTATCGGCTGCTGGCTGCCACCGGCGGTTCCGGCGGCCGAGGCGGTCCGCCGGGGCGACTGCGATCAGGCCGAGGCCGACCGGGCCGGCATGGTGTCGGTGACCGTGGACGACGGCACCGAGGTGCCCGCCGAGTTCGCCGCGCGGGCCGCCCGGGTCGCGCTGCGCCAGGCGCGGTCGGACCAAACGCTGCCGGACCCGGCGATCCTGCTGCACGCCCACCTGTACGACCAGGGCAACCAGCTCTGGTCGCCGGCCGGCTATGTGCAGCGCCGGGCCGAGGCCGGCACCGGCCCGGCGGTGGCGGTGCAGCAGGTGTCCAACGGCGGCATGGCCGCGCTCGACCTGGCCGCCGGCTACCTGCGCGGCCGTCCCGGCTCGGCCCTGGTCACCACCGGCGACCGGTACTGCCAGCCGGGTTTCGACCGCTGGCACAGCGATCCGGGCACCGTGTACGCCGACGGCGGCACCGCGCTGGTGCTGTCCAACCAGGCGGGCTTCGCCCGGCTGACCGCGTTGGCGACGGTCTCGGACTCCACGCTGGAGGGCATGCACCGGGTCGGGCCGGCCGCCGGGGCCGGTCGCACGACCAACCGCCGGCCGGTTCAGCTCGGCCTGCTCAAGGATGCCTTCGTGGCCGAGGTCGGCTCCGGCCGGACGCTGCAGCGGATCGTCGCCGGCCAGCAGGCGGCCACCGTCGAGGCGCTCGAGCTGGCCGGGCTCAAGCTGCCGGAGATCGACTGGTTCGTGCTGCCGCACTTCGGCCGGCGCCGGCTGAGGTCGAATTACCTGCGCTATCTGGAGATCGACCTGGACCGGACGAACTGGCCGGTGAGCCGCGCCATCGGGCACCTGGGGGCCGGTGACCAGATCGCCAGCGTCGAGCAGTTGCTGCGGGCCGGCCTGCTGCAGCCCGGGCAGCGCTGCCTGCTGTTCGCGGTCGGTGCCGGCTTCACCTGGTCGGCCGCCGTGCTGGAGCTCGACCGGTTCCCCTACCCAGCCGTCGAGAACCCGGTTTTCCCGTTACCGAACAAGGAGTTGTTGCCATGACCGACCCGGCGCACCGGACGCTGATCATCGCCCGGCTGAACGTGGCCGACCCGGCCGAGATCGCCGAGACCTTCGCCGAATCCGATGCCAGCGACCTGCCACACCTGGTGGGCGTCACCCGGCGGATGCTGTTCACCTTCCACGACCTGTACCTGCATCTGGTGGAGGCACCGCAGGACATCTCGCCGAACCTGTACAAGGCCCGCAGCCATCCGCTCTACCAGGACATCAACACCAAGCTGGCCCAGTTCGTCCGGCCGTACGACCCGAACTGGGCCGAGCCGAAGGATGCGATGGCACAGTCCTTCTACACCTGGACCGCGGCCGAGGGGCGGATCCAGTGAGCGGGCCGACCAGGATCGTCAAGCTCGACGAGATCACCCCGAACCGCCGGCGCGGCGGTGACATCCGGATCACCCTGGGCCCGGCCACGGTCGGCGCCACCTCCGGCTTCGGCGGGGTGCTGGTGCTGCAGCCCGGCGAGCGGGTGAACGAGCACTACCACCCGTACTCGGAGGAGTTCCTGCACGTGATCTCCGGGCATGCCGTGTTCGAGGTGGACGGGGTTGCGTTGGCGGTCGGGCCGGAGGACTCGGTGCTGGTGCCGATCGGGGTACGGCACCGGCTGCTGAACAACGGTGACGAGCCGGTACGGGCGGTGTTCCACCTCTCGCCGCTGGCCCCGTTGCCGTCGCTCGGTCATGTGGATCTGGAGGAGCCGGCGCACCCCGAGCTCGCGCACCCGCCGGTCGGAGAACGACCGTGACCGGTGGCAAGGCGGTGGTCACCGGGATCGGCGTGGTGTCGCCGGGAGCGGTCGGGCGGGAGAACTTCTGGCAGTTGCTGACGGCCGGCCGGACCGCCACCAGACGGATCACCTTCTACGATCCCGCGCCGTTCCGGTCCCAGATGGCCGCCGAGGCGGACTTCGACGGCCGCGAGCACGGGCTCTCCGCGCCGGAGGTGCGGCGGATGGACCGGGCCGCGCAGTTCGCTGTGGTGTGTGCCGCCGAAGCCGTCGCGGACAGCGGATTGTCCTTGTCCGAGAAGGATCCTCATCGGGTTGCGGTGAGCATCGGCAGCGCGGTCGGCTGCACGATCGGCCTGGAGACCGAGTACACCGTGCTGTCCGACAGCGGACGGCTCTGGCTGGTCGACCACACCTACGCGGTGCCGCAGCTGTACGGCTACATGGTGCCGAGCACGCTGGCCGTGGAGGTGGCCTGGTTCGCCGGCGCCGAGGGGGCGACGGTGCTGATGTCCAACGGCTGCACGTCCGGCCTGGACGCGATCGGCCACGGTGCCAGCCTGATCGAGGAGGGCAGCGCCGACATCGTGCTCGCCGGGGCCACCGACGCACCGATCTCACCGATCAGCTCGGCGGCCTTCGACGCGATCAAGGCCACCTCGCCGAACAATGACAACCCGACCACCGCGTCCCGGCCGTTCGACCGGAACCGGGACGGTTTCGTGCTCGGCGAGGGCAGCGCGGTGCTCGTGCTGGAGG
>DASUAC010000244.1:0-6559 GCA_035763985.1 Jatrophihabitans sp.
GGGCGTAACTCGTAGAAGCGTTTGATTGCGCCTGAGGCGTGGGTCCAGCCCTCGCCGCTGAGCAGTCTGTCTTCCGGGCCGTACTGGCGAAGCCGGTAGTAGGAGGCGAAGTCGCGCTCGGTTGCGGTGAAGATCGGGTCGCGGTGGTCCTCGTGCGGGTGCAGGCCCCGGTCGTTGCAGAGGTGGTCGAGCCAGCCGCGCAGGTCGGAGGCGACGCGGCGGGTGGTGGCCGGGTTGGGGCGGGCGTAGGAAAGGTTGCGTAGGTAGTCGGAGGTCGGGCGGTGGATGCGGCCGTCGATGGTTAGGAACGGAGCCTGGGGGCCGTCGGGTTCTCCAGCTGGCAGGGCCGGTTCCCCCAGGACTTTCTTAACAACTTCGGGATCGAACGCGCGTCCTTCGTGCACGCGGACCTCAAATGGCACCACTACCTCAATGAATTCGAACGTAAGAACGCTGTCCCCAGGACTCTAAAGCCCGGGGGACAGCGTTCTTGGTTAATTAGCGGTCGGCGTGTCGACGTTCGTCAGATTGACTCATCCACCAGGGGACACCCTAATGTTGGTCATTTTCAGCTGCAGCCGCTGGTGGATCCGCAGCCGTCGCAAACGAAACAGGAACCGGCGCGCTGCATCTTCGTCCCGCAGTTCATGCACAGTGGCGCGTCGGCGGCCGCGCCGAACAGGGACTCGGCCAACTCCGCCGAGCTGTGCACGCCCGGCGTGGACGGCTTCGCAGCGGCTGGCTTCGGCGCCTCCACCGGCGCGGACTGGGCCAGCGCCTCCAGGTCATCCTCGTCCTCCGCCGGCGCGTAGCTGCCGGTCTCCAACTGCCGGGCCCGCTCCTCCGCGGTGTGGATGCCTATCGCCGACCGGGTCTCGAACGGCAGGTAGTCCAGCGCCAGCCGGCGGAAGATGTAGTCGACGATGGACTGTGCCATCCGGATGTCCGGGTCGTCGGTCAGACCGGCCGGCTCGAAGCGCATGTTGGTGAACTTCGCGACGTAGGACTCCAGCGGCACGCCGTGCTGCAGCGCAACCGACACCGCGATGGAGAACGCGTCCATCACGCCGGCCAGCGTCGAGCCCTGCTTGCCCAGCTTGAGGAACACCTCGCCCAGTCCGTCGTCCGGGTACGAACCGGCGGTGAGATAGCCCTCGGCGCCGCCGACGGTGAAGGACACCGTGCGGGACGGCCGCGACTTCGGCAGCCGCTTGCGGATCGGCCGGTACTCGACCACCTTCTCCGCGACGGCCTCGGACTTCTTGGCCTCCTTGCCGGCCGACAGCGGCTGGCCGACCTTGCAGTTGTCGCGGTACACCGCCAGCGCCTTCAGGCCGAGCTTCCAGCCCTGGAAGTACACGTCGGCGATCTCCTCGATGGTGGCCGACTCGGGCAGGTTGACGGTCTTGGAGATGGCACCGGAGATGAACGGCTGGGTCGCCGCCATCATCCGTACGTGCCCCATCGGCTTGATGGCACGCGCACCCATCGCGCAGTCGAACACCTCGTAGTGTTCCGGCCGCAGACCCGGGGCGTCCTGCACATGGCCGTGTTCACCGATGTATTCGACGATGGCCTCGATCTGCTCCTGCTGGTAGCCCAGCGCGACCAGCGCACGCGGCACGGTCTGGTTGACGATCTGCATCGAGCCACCGCCGACCAGCTTCTTGAACTTGACCAGCGCCAGATCCGGCTCGATCCCGGTGGTGTCGCAGTCCATCATCAGGCCGATGGTGCCGGTGGGCGCCAGCACCGAGGCCTGCGCGTTGCGCCAGCCGTTGCTCGCACCGACCCGCAGGCACTCGGCCCACTGCCGGCCGGCTTCGGCGAGCACCGCCCGGTCGGTCTGGTGCAGCGTACGCACCTGGTCGTTGGCGGCCGCGTGCTTGCGCATCACCCGGGCGTGCGCCTCGGCGTTGCGCGCAAAGCCGTCGTACGGGCCGACCACCCCGGCCAACTCGGCCGAGCGCCGGTAGGCGGTGCCGGTCATCAGCGAGGTGATCGCGGCGGCCAGCGCCCGGCCACCGTCGGAGTCGTACGCCAGGCCGGAGGCCATCAGCAGCGCACCCAGGTTGGCGTAGCCGATGCCCAGCTGCCGGTAGGCCCGGGTGTTGACCCCGATCGACTCGGTCGGGAAGTCGGCGAAGCAGATGGAGATGTCCATCGCGGTGATGATCAACTCGACCGCGCGGACGAACTTCTCGGTGTCGAAGGTGTTGTCCTCAGTGAAGAACTTGAGCAGGTTGAGCGAGGCCAGGTTGCACGAGGTGTTGTCCAGGCTCATGTACTCCGAGCACGGGTTGGAGGCCGTGATCCGGCCGGACTCGGGGTTGGTGTGCCAGTCGTTGATCGTGTCGTCGTACTGGATGCCCGGATCGGCGCATTCCCAGGCAGCCTTGGCGATCCGCTGGAACAGGTCCCTGGCGTCGACCTGCTCGATCACCTCGTGGTTGGTACGGGCCCGCAGCCCGAACTCGGTCCCCTGCTCCACCGCGCGCATGAACTCGTCCGACACCCGGACCGAGTTGTTGGCGTTCTGGTATTGCACCGAGGTGATGTCGGCGCCGCCGAGATCCATGTCGAAGCCGGCGTCGCGCAGCACCCGGATCTTGTCCTCTTCCCGGGCCTTGGTCTCGACGAACTCCACGATGTCCGGGTGGTCGACGTCCAGCACCACCATCTTGGCCGCCCGCCGGGTCGCCCCGCCGGATTTGATGGTGCCGGCGGACGCGTCGGCGCCGCGCATGAAGGAGACGGGGCCCGAGGCGGTGCCGCCGGAGGACAGCAGTTCCTTCGAAGACCGGATCCGGGACAGGTTGAGCCCGGCCCCCGAACCGCCCTTGAAGATCAGCCCTTCTTCCCGGTACCAGTTCAGGATCGAGTCCATGGTGTCGTCCACGGCCAGGATGAAGCAGGCGCTGACCTGCTGCGGAGAACTGGTGCCGACGTTGAACCAGACCGGCGAGTTGAAGCTGAACACCTGGTGCAGCAGCATCCAGGTCAGCTCGTGCTCGAACACCTCGGCGTCTCCCGGCGAGGCGAAGTAGCCGTACTGCTCGCCGGCGGTCCGGTAGCTGTACACCACCCGGTCGATCAGCTGCCGCAGCGACCACTCGCGCTCGGGCGTGCCGACCGCGCCGCGGAAGTACTTGGTGGTGACGATGTTGGCTGCGTTCACCGACCAGGCGGCCGGGAACTCCACGCCACGCTGCTCGAAGTTGATCGAGCCGTCCCGCCAGTTGGTCATCACCACGTCACGGCGTTCCCACTCCACCTCGTCGTACGGGTGCACGCCCGCGGTGGTGTAGATCCGCTCGATGCGCAGGCCGTTGGCCGGAAAGACGCTTTCCGACTTCGCAATCTTGGGCCGGGCATCGCCCGAGTTCTTGGCAGTACCGCCCTTACCGGTGCTCTTGGCACCGGAGTCGCCGGCCGTACCGCCTTCAACGACCTCGGTCATAGCGTGGGTGTTCCTCTCTCGATGTGGACGGTGCTCACGACGGCGCACCGGGGCGTGAAGCTGTGGGCATGGCGGGTGGAACGAGCCGGCGTCGCCGGCCAGATGTCAGGAGGCGGGTGGCCGCCGTTCGGCGCGCAGTTCGCCGATCGCCTTCTCGAAATCGTCGATGGAGCTGAATGACTGGTAGACGCTGGCGAATCGCAGGTACGCGACCTCGTCCAGCTCCCGGAGCGGGCCGAGGATGGCCAGGCCGACCTCCGGTGCGGGCACCTCGGCCGAGCCGGTGGCCCGGATGCTGTCCTCCACCCGCTGGGCGAGCTGTGCCAGCGCGTCCTCGTCCACGGGCCGGCCCTGGCAGGCTCGACGGACCCCGTTGATCACCTTCTGCCGGCTGAACGGCTCGGTGACGCCGCTGCGCTTGATCACCGCGAGAGTGGCTTCCTCGACCGTGGTGAATCGCTTGCCGCACTCCGGGCAGCTCCGTCGGCGGCGAATGACCTGGCCCTCGTCCTGCTCGCGCGAGTCGACCACCCGCGAGTCCGGATGGCGGCAGTACGGGCATCGCATCGGCGCTCACCCTCCCGGTCCCTGGCTCGCCCGGGCCGGCAAACCGCCGGCTCAGGTGAGGCTGATGTTCGGTTTCATCCGAGGTCGGAGCTGGTTATCAACAACCTGCTGTCGACAACCTGGGGACGATCGGTGGATCGTTGCCGCCAAGGTGTAGATGAGGTGTGGATGAACCAAACCCAACTTGTGGACGAAGTACATCGGTGTAACTACTACATCTAGGGGTGCAACGCTAGAACGTCGATGGCTGTTCCGCAAGCCGCGACACGAGCTTTTTCGATGCCGCCGGCAGCCCGGCCTCCGGCCACCTTCACCGTTTAGCCGACCTTGAGGGTTTGGCCCGGCGAAAGCGTCACGGAGGTCAGGTGGTTGGCCTTCCGCAACTGCTCGACCACCAGTCGTGGATCGGAATTGGGCTCGGCCCGCTGGGCGATCGACCAGAGCGTGTCGCCCGGTTGGACGACGACCGTGCTGCCGGCCGGGATGGCCGGCGCCGAGCGCGGCGACGGCGCAGACAGCCCGGCGACCAGCAGGAGCATCCCGGCGAGCAGCAGGGTGGCCAGCACCGCCACCGCGAGCCCGCGGCGGGTCAGTCGCAGCGGCCGGGAAGCCGGCGGCACGGTGACCGGCCAGTCCAGCCGGCTTTCGCCGAACCGGACGGGTCGCACCGAGGCCAAGGCCACTCGGCCCGGCCGGAGCCG
Organism: Jatrophihabitans sp.; assembly: GCA_035763985.1. Lineage (GTDB taxonomy): Bacteria > Actinomycetota > Actinomycetes > Mycobacteriales > Jatrophihabitantaceae > Jatrophihabitans_A. Next base: position 4,729 of record DASUAC010000244.1, read on the forward strand.
GCCGCCCACTCCCGGGACGTGCCACTGCCCCGGCCGTCCGGTGCCGACGCCCGGTGGCACCAGGTTCAGCTGCCGGGTGCTCGGCGCCGTGCCCGGTTGCCGGGTGCTCGGCACCAGGCTCAGGTGGCGCAGCCGCGGCCCGCCCCTCGGCATGGTGCGACGGGCACGTTCCGGAATGACCACCTCGGGCGGGAACTCGCTTGCTACCGACATCCGTGCCTCCTCCTGACTGGGCACCGGCTGGCCCCACCTAGGGCTACCCCGGTTGCCGCTTCGACCCCGCCTCGCCACCGTTCGACGAGTCAGCTGAATCGATCGTGTATTCGATAGAACGCCTGTTTGAATGTGTACCACCGGGGTACGACAAGACGCCAGCGGAGAGACACGCCCATTCGAACGGGTGTTTGAATCGTTACTCGATTGGCGCTACCTTCTCTGGTGAGCCGATCGGCCAGGGTTTCGAACAGGTCCGGCACCCTCGACCACGGCAGCCGTCAGTACTCGACCGCGCAGCAAAGACCAAAGGAGATCCCGGTGCCAAAACCCGTCAAGCCCACCCCTCGACGCGGACCAGGACGGCCGAAGAACAGCACCATCGCCGAGTTCCCCGGCCACGATCCGGGTGACGGCCTCACCGCCCGGCAGCGCACCATCCTCAGCGTGATCCGGGACGCGGTGCAGAGCCGAGGCTTTCCACCGAGCATGCGGGAGATCGGTGATGCGGTGGGGCTGCAGTCCACCTCCAGCGTCAGCCACCAGCTCGCGGTGCTGGAGCAGAAGGGCTACATCCGCCGCGACCCGAACAAGCCACGCGCGCTCGATGTCCGGGCGCCGGGCGAGGTGGAGGAGCGCACGCCCGCGGTCAGCCAGCTGCACCCGGTCGCGGACGACGCGCTGCAGGCAGGCTCGCCGGCCCCGGTGATGGTCCCGCTGCTCGGCCGGATCGCGGCCGGTGGCCCGATCCTGGCCGAGCAGATGGTTGAGGACGTCTTCCCGTTGCCACGCACCCTGGTGGGCGAGGGCACCCTGTACATGCTCAAGGTGCAGGGTGACTCGATGGTCGATGCCGCCATCGCCGACGGCGACTGGGTGGTCGTCCGGCAGCAGCCCGTCGCCGACAACGGTGAGATCGTGGCCGCGATGATCGACGGCGAGGCCACGGTCAAGACGTTCATGCGCCGCGACGGGCACGCCTGGCTGATGCCGCAGAACCCCGCGTACTCGCCGATTCCGGCCGACCAGGCCAGCATTCTGGGACGGGTGGTCGCCGTCCTGCGCAAGGTCTGACCCTTCCCCCGGCCGGACGGCGCCTGGGCCGGGGCGGTTGAATCTCCCAGCCGCCCCGGTTCAGCTCTAGGCCTGCTGCTGGGGCGCCTCCCGTGGTGCCTCGGCAGCAGGCTGGGACGGTGGCACAGGCTCGGCACCCGGCACGGCTGCGTGAGTATCCGCGCCCAGCGACGGGGATTCCGGCGGGATCACCGGTGGTACGGCTGGCGGCTCGGACTTCGGCGCCTCGGCCGCATCACGCGCGGCGTCGTCGTCAGTCATACCCTTCATCTCGGTCTTGAAGATGCGCAGCGAGCGACCCACCGAGCGGGACATCTCCGGCAGCTTCTTGTATCCGCCGAACAGCACCACGGCGGCGATCAGCAGGATCACCCAGTGCGACGGCGCGTCCAAGCCCAACATGATGTTCTCCCTAGCTGGCGACGTACGACCAGCCTAACCCCGGCCGCCGACGATCGGGACCTTGCGGCCCCGATCGCGGACGAGCCGATCAGGCCCCGATCGCGGACGAACCGATCAGGCCTCGGCGGCGGTGAATTCCGCC
>DASUAC010000245.1:0-10253 GCA_035763985.1 Jatrophihabitans sp.
AGACCCACCTGGGGACGTTCACGGTGGGCTCGGCCGGCCAGTACCGGCTGACCGTGCACAACGCCGGCAGCACCGAAAGTCCCGGCCCGCTGGTGCTCACCGACACCCTGCCGGACGGGCTGATCTTCGCCGCGGCCACCGGTACCGGCTGGACCTGCACCGGCAGCAGCGGGACAGCCGTCAGCTGCAGCCATCCGGCCGCGCTGGCCGTCGACGCCTCGACGGAGCTGGTGCTCACCGTGGACGTACTGCCGGCCGCGTTCGACCCGGTCAGCCGGCAGATCCAGAACACCGCCACGGTGACCGGCACCGGTTCGCCGCCGGCCAGCGCCACCGACACCGCGCCGGTCCGTGCGGTGCCCGCGCTCCGGATCAGCAAGAAGCTGCTGTCCTATGCGGACGACGTCGCCACCTACCGGATCACCGTCGCCAACCTGGGCCCGACCGCGACCGACGGGACGGTCACCGTCACCGACCGGCTGCCCACCGGGCTGCGGCTGCGGACGGTCTCCGGCGCCGATTGGCATTGCGACAGCACGGTGATCTGCGTGCGCAGCACGCCGCTGCCGGCCGGCCGGAGCAGCACCGTCACGCTGACCGCCACCGTCACCGCACCGGCCGGCGGCACGATCACCAACGTGGCCAGCGTGACCGGCGCCGGGACGTCCGGGCCGGCCACCAGCTCCGCGGTGCTCGCGGTCAGCGCGAACGGCGGCAGCGGCAGCGGCTCCGGCTCGGGCGGCTTGGCCCAGACCGGCCGGGACACCCGCTATCCGCTGGAGTTGGCCCTCGGCCTGGTGATGGTGGGATTCGGCCTGCTGCTGCTCGCTCGCCGTCGTCGCCGGCAGGGCTGAGATCCGCTGGCCAGCCGGCCGTGATGCATGGTCGGGTCAGTGCGGCTTGTACACCATCAGGAACACGATCACCGCGAACAGCAACGAGATCAGGCCACCGGCGCCGGCGGCCCGGGCGCCTTCGCCGGTCGCATCGCCGCCGGCGGCGAGCCGGTCCGCCGCCCGGCGCAGGCTGGGTGCCAGTACGGCCAGGCTGAGCGCCAGCGCCGCCAGGTAGAGCACCAGCGAGACCCATACCCAGGGATAGCTGAACTTGGCGTCCCACTTCGGCCGGACCAGGCTCATCCCGAGCAGTGCCACCAGGATCGAGAGATAGCCGTAGATCCGTACCGTGCGCGCCGCGGAGCCCACCGCGGCGGCGTCGCCGGCCCGCACCCCGCGGGCGGCGATGCCGGCCGCGCCGACCAGCGGGCCGATCGCGAAGACGGCGAACAGGATGTGCAGCGCCAGCAGCAAATGCCTCATACCGAGTGAGGCTAGCCCAATGCGCAAAGGGCGCTTGCGCGAAGTGCGCTTGCGCGAAGAGCAGGCAGGAATAGATACGATCGCCGGATGCCGGCAAGCTCCCTCGACGCGCTCGATCGCGCGATCACCGAATGCCGCGCCTGCCCGCGGCTGGTGGCCTGGCGGGAGCAGGTGGCCGCGACCAAGCGGGCCGCGTATGCCGACTGGGAGTACTGGGGACGTCCGGTGCCCGGCTACGGACCGGCGGATGCCGCGATGGCCATCGTCGGACTGGCGCCGGCCGCGCACGGCGCCAACCGGACCGGGCGGATGTTCACCGGCGACCGGTCCGGCGACGTGCTGTACGCGGCGCTGCACGCGGTCGGCCTGGCGTCCCAGCCGCACGCGACGCACCGGGGTGACGGGCTGGAACTGTTCGGCGTGCGGGTCACCGCGCCGGTGCACTGCGCCCCGCCGGACAACAAACCGACCCCGGCCGAGCGGGACACCTGCCGGCCGTGGCTGGCGCAGGAGCTGGAACTGCTGCAGCCGCGGCTGCGCAGCGTGCTGGTGCTCGGCGGGTTCGGCTGGCAGGCGCTGCTACCGGTGCTTGCCTCGGCAGGTTGGCAGATCCCCCGGCCACGGCCGGTGTTCGGCCACGGCGCGACGCTCACCCTGCAACCGCTGCGCGGTCAGGCCCCGCTGCTGCTGGTCGGCAGTTACCACGTCAGCCAGCAGAACACCTTCACCGGACGGCTCACCCCGGCCATGCTGCGGCAAGCGATCCGGATCGCGGCCGCCGGTGCCGGGCTGGCCACCGAGCCCGAGCCCGAAGGACCGGCTGCATGAGGTCCGAGGGACCGGCCGCGTGAGAATGCCGAAGGCGACAGCGAGTGAGCATCGCAGGCGCGTCAGCGCCGAGGAGCGGAGCGAGCGCGGAGCCGAGCAATGAGAACCGTCGGCGTCGAGGAGGAACTGCTGCTCATCGGCGAGAGCGGTAACGCGGTGCCGCTCGGCGTCCAGGTGGTGGACCGGGCGACCAGCCTGCGTCCGGAGCAGCCGGTCGAGCACGAGTTCAAGCAGGAGCAGGTGGAAACCTCGTCCAGCCCGTGCGAGCAGCTGGCCGAGCTGCGCGCCGAACTCGGCGAGCGGCGGGCGATCGCGCGTGACTCGGCGCGGGCGCACGGCGTGGACATCGCCGCGATCGCCACCAATCCGGCAAGCTGCGGCCGCATCCCACCCCGGACGAGCGATATCTGCGGATGGCCGACGAGTTCGGCCTGCTGGCTCGCGAACAACTCACCTGCGGCCAGCACATCCACGTCTCGGTGCAGTCCCGCGCCGAGGGCGTCGCGGTGCTCGACCGGATCCGCATCTGGTTGCCGGTTCTGCTTGCCCTGTCGGCCAATTCGCCGTTCTGGCAGGAGCAGGACACCGGCTACGCCAGCTTCCGTACGGTGCTCTGGGGACGTTGGCCGTCGGCCGGCCCGACCGACCTCTTCGGCGACGAGGCCGGCTACGACGCGGCGGTGCGCGACCAACTGGCCGCCGGCGCCGCGCTGGACGACGGCATGATCTACTTCGACGCCCGGCTCTCGGCGAACTTCCCGACAGTGGAGATCCGGGTGGCCGATGTCTGCACCGACACCCGGGACGCGGCCCTGCTGGCCGGCCTGGCCAGGGCGCTGGTGGATCTCGCCTGCGAGCAGGCGAGTGACGGCGAGCCACCGGTGCCGGCCGGCATCCCGCTGCTGCGGGCGGCCAGCTGGCGGGCCGCCCGGTGGGGGCTCGCCGGCGAACTGGTGCATCCGCTGGCCGGCCGCCGGGCGCCGGCCTGGCAGGTGGTCGGTGAGCTGCTCGAGCGGATCACCCCGCAGCTGCGCGCCAACGGGGATCTGGCCGAGATCGAGGCCGGATTGGACCGGATCAAGCAGGGCGGCACCGGCGCCGACCGGCAGCGGACGGCCTTCGCCGAAGGCGGCGATCTCGACGCGGTGGTGGCCGATGCGCTCCGGCGCAGCCACGCCTATTAGCCTGGAGGGTCGAATCGAGCCGTCGAGTCCCCCAGGAGTCCCCACGTGCCCCGCCGCTACGCCGGATCCGCCCGTATCGCAGGATTGCTCGTCGCGCTGACGCTTGCCGCGGTGGGCGCGGCCGGCTGCTCGAGCAGCAAGAAGTCCGCCGGCTCGACCGGCAGCAGTGCCTCGTCCAGCGGGCAGAGCAACGGCTCGGGCAGCAGCGTGACCTTCGACGGGGTGACCGTCGACGGGGCCACCAACCTGGCCGACAAGCCGCAGGTCTCGGCCAAGTCGGCCAGTACGCCGAGCGCGCTGGAGGTCAAGGACCTGGTCGGCGGGGACGGCCCGGCCGCCACGCCGACCTCCACCGTGACCGTTCAGTACGTCGGCGTCCGGTATGCCGACGGCAAGCAGTTCGACGCGTCCTGGGACCACGGCGGCGCGACCAGCTTCTCGCTGCAGCAGGTGGTGCCCGGCTTCACCCAGGGCATCGGCGGTAACTCCCAGGTGACCCCGATGAAGGTGGGCGGCCGGCGGATCATGATCCTGCCGGCGTCGCTCGGCTACGGCGCCAGCGGCACCCCGGACGGCAGCATCCCGCCGAACGCGCCGATCGTGTTCGTGGTCGACCTGGTCAGCGTCGGCTAGCCAAAAACCCGGCGGCTCAGCCCGCCCCGGCGGCTCAGCCCGTCCCGGGCGCTCGGTAGGCCGGCGGCTCAGTCGTCCTTGCCGCGCCGGCGCCGGCTGATCGGCGATTCGGACAGCGCCGCGTCGAGCTGCAGGGACAACCCGATGCCGGCCAGCCAGACGTCCTTCGCGATCGCGGTGCCCTGCTTGGTCGGCCGGAACCGCTCGTCGTGCAGGCCCGGGGTGCGCAGGTAGATGCCGAGCATCCCGCCGGCGAAGCCGGTCAGTGCCAGCCCGGCCAGCGCCGGGCCGATCAACGGCAGCAGCAACAGGACGCCGATGCCGATCTCGGCCGCGGCCAGCAGGCGGAGGAACAGCGGGGCCGGCACCCGGCGCAGCATCGGGTAGCTGCCGCAGGCCATCGCGTGCAGCGCCTTGGCGGTCTCGGCGTCGCCGGAGAGTTTGGACAGTCCGGCGTTGAGGATGAACGCGCCGGCCGCCATCCGGCCCGGTGCGCGGCGAAGCTTGGCTGCCAACGACATGGTGGCTCTCCGATCTGGTACGTGCCGGTCTCAGGCGTCGGGCCGGGCCATCACGCCGATGGCGATGACCAGCGCGAAGTAGACGGCCAGGATGACGTAGTCGAACGCGTTGACGTCGAGCCGCAGCATGGCAGGCCTCCTACGGCTGGATCTCGCCGATGACCACGCCCGGGTGGCTTTCCTCCACCCGGGTCACGGTGGCGGTCGGCGGCTCGTCCGCGGAGTTCTGCCACTTCTCCAGCAGCGTCTGGCTGAACGCCTGCGCGGTGTCGTAATCCTCGAACGGTCCCACCGCGCGCGGCGGCACCAGGGGCGCGTTGGGGTCGGTGATCACCACGACGAACATGGCGGCACATCCCTTCGGCAGTGCCTGCGAGCAGGCACTGCGCCTTCGGCAGTGCGCTGCGTGCGCGCACTGTGCCTTCGGCAGTGCGCACCGTGCGCGCACTGTGGGCGGCTGCCGGTTCAGCCGGCGGACATAACGTCTCTGGCTTAGACCTTACTGACTACCCACTCAGACCGGCCAGGTGTGCACCGGCTGGTTGGCGTGCATGTTCTCCAGGTAGCGGCCGAGCATCTCGCGCAACGCCGAGCGCCGGTCCATCGAACGGTGCTCGTCCTCCAGCTTGTGTACGGTCGCGACCTGCCATTCGGCGCCGTTGCAGTGGCACTTGCAGCGGGCCTCGATGATGCCGAGCAGCCGGTCGCGTACCTCGGCCGCGACCCCCCACCGGTCCAGGCCCTCGTAGGCCATCGGCAGCAGCCGGCGCAGCACCAGCTCGGTGGCCGGCACCTCGCCGAGCCCCGGCCAGTAGATCCGGGCGTTGATCCCGTGCCTGGCGCCGGCGTAGAAGTTGTCCTCGGCGGCGGCGAAGGACAGCCGGGTCCAGATCGGCCGGTCCTCCTCGGCCAGCACCCGCAGCACGCCGTAGTAGAAGGCTCCGTTGGCCAGGATGTCCACCACGCTCGGCCCGGCCGGCAGCACCCGGTTCTCCACCCGCAGGTGCGGCTTGTTCCGGTAGACGTCGTAGACCGGCCGGTTCCAGCGGTAGATGGTGCCGTTGTGCATCCGCAGCTCGTGCAGCCGCGGGGTGTCGCCGCGGGCCAGCACCGCCACCGGATCCTCCGGGTCGCACACCGGCAGCAGTGCTGGGAAGTAGGTCACGTTCTCCTCGAACTGATCGAAGATGGAGTTGATCCAGCGCTCGCCGAACCAGACCCGGGGCCGGACGCCCTGGGCCTTCAGCTCGGCCGGCCGGGTGTCGGTGGACTGCTCGAACAGCGCGATCCGGGTTTCCCGCCACAGCTCCTTGCCCAGCAGGTACGGCGAGTTGGCGCCCAGTGCCAGCTGCACCCCGGCGATCGCCTGCGCGGCGTTCCAGTTGTTGGCATACGTCTGTGGGCTGACCTGCAGGTGGAACTGGACGCTGGTGCAGGCCGCCTCCGGCGCGATGGTGTCGGAGAACGTGGACAGCCGCTCCGGCCCGTCGATGTGGATGTGCAGGTCCTCGCCGCGGGCGCCGAAGATCTGTTCCTGCAGCAGGGCGTACCGGGCGTTGTCGCTGAGCACCTCGCTGGTCAGGTGTTCCGACACCAGGGTGGGCAGGATGCCGATCATCACGATGTGCGTGTCCCGGCTGTTCGCCCGCTGCTCGGCGTCGTTCAGGCTGGCCCGCAGCTCGCGTTCGAGCTCGTCGGTGGCCGGCCCGCGCAGCTCCCGCGGCCGTACGTTGATCTCGATGTTGAACCGGCCCAGCTCGGTCTGGAAGTCCGGGTTGGCGATCGCCTGCAGCACGTCGGTGTTCTTCATCGCCGGGTCGTGCTTGGCGTCGATCAGGTTGAACTCGATCTCCAGGCCGGTCAACGGCCGTTCGGACTCGAACTTGGACTCGGTCAACATCCTGGCGAACACATCCAGGCAGCGGCGCACCTTCTCCCGGTAGCGCTGCCGGTCCTTGCCGGTGAACTCGGTGCTCTCGACATCCTCGCCCACGTGCCACCTCCGTGCTCGTCTCACACCAGGGTGCCAGCCCTTACAGCTTGGCAGATCTTGGCCGGATCTGTTTGTCGTGATCTACCGGGCTAGGGTCATACAGCGATGACCGAGATGACGAGCGCCCCGGTGATCGCCCGAGGATCGGTGACCTTCCGGCTCCCCGATCCGCATGCCCGGCTGCGCGGGGTCCGGCTGCAGCAGGAGGTCCGGGTACCGGGCGACCAGTTGAACTTCCGGTACCGGCAGGGCCTCTGGCGGTTGCGCCTGCCCCGGCCCGCGGTGGACCGGATGGAGTACCTGTTCGAGCTGCGGCACCGCAACGACGATCGACAGACCATGCCGGACCCGGCCAACCCGCGGCGGGCGCCCGGCGCGTTCGGCGAGAAGTCGGTGATCGAGTTCCCGGAGTACCGGCCGCCGCGCTGGCTGGACTGGCCACGCGCCGACGGCAGCTACACGGAGTTACGGGTGTACGGCCGGGCGCTGGACGCCGAGATCACCGGCCAGCTCTGGACCCCGGCCGGGCTGACCGGTCCGGCACCGCTGCTGGTCGCGCACGACGGACCGGAGTACGCCGCCCTCGGTGGCCTGCAGGGCTACCTGGCGGCGCTGATCGAGGCCGGTGAGCTGCCGCCGATCCGGCTGGCGTTGCTGGCGCCGGGTGATCGCAACAACTGGTACGCGGCCAACCCCGATTATGCCCGGGTGCTGGCCGAGGACGTGCTGCCGGCGCTGGCCGAGCAGGCCCCGCACACCGTCCGGGTGGGCGCCGGCGCCAGCCTCGGCGGCCTGGCCATGCTGCATGCGCACCGGTCGGCGCCCGGCGGGTTCGGCGCGCTGTTCCTGCAGTCCAGCAGTTTCTTCACCCCGGAGCTGGATCCGCAGGAGCGGCGGTTCTCGCGGTTCGAGCAGGTCACCCGGTTCGTGGCCGAGGTGGCCGGCGCGAGCACCGATCCGGACCCGGTGCCGGTGGCGATGACCTGCGGTGGCCTGGAGGAAAACCTTGCCAACAACCGGGCAATGGCCGATACCCTGCGCGCATTGGGATATGCGGTGACCTTTCGGGAGGTAGCCGACGTGCACAACTTCACCGCGTGGCGGGACGCCTTCGACCCGTCGCTGACCGAGCTGCTGAGGCAGGTGTGCGATCAGACATGAGAAAGCATGGCGCGCAGGTCGGCTGGGACGGCTTCAACGGCACCGTCATCGCCTACGGCCACTACGGCCGTCCGGTGCTGGTGTTCCCGTCAGAGCAGGGCCGGGCCGAGGACTTCGAGAACAACGGCATGATCTCAGGCGTCGCGGACCTGATCGAGGCCGGCCGGGTCAAGTTCTACTGCATCGACTCCGCCGACGGCTACAGCTGGTCGGACCGCAGCGTGCCGACCGAGGAACGGGCCCGCCGGCACGGCCGGTACGAGTCCTGGGTGATCGATGAGGTGCTGCCCTGGGTGTCCGGCGACTGCGGCGGTGCGACCGAGTTCGTCACGCTGGGCTGCAGCCTGGGTGCGTTCCACGCGGCCAACTTCGCGCTCAAGCGCGCCGACAGGTTCCCGCTGGCGCTGTGCTTCTCCGGCAACTACGACCCGAGCACCTGGCATGCCTGGGGGGAGCAGGGCAGCGATACCTACTTCAACAACCCCATGTCCTACGTGGCGAACCTGCACGGCGGCCATCTGGATTGGCTGCGCGACCGGGTCAGCCTGCTGCTGGTGGTCGGTCAGGGCGCCTGGGAGGTAGACCCGACCGGCGCGCTGCCCAGCACCCGGGCGTTCGCGCAACGCTTGGCGGAGAAGGGGATCCGGCACGAGCTCGACGTCTGGGGGTACGACATCCCGCACGACTGGCCGTCCTGGCGCGCGCAACTGGCCCACCACCTGCCGCGGTTCTGCTGACCGAGGCCGGCTACGACACGATCGGAGCGCACATGACCGAGTCCACCCACCTGATCGGCCTGCTGCTGGGCACCGAGCACGACTGGCCGGCCGCGTTCGAGACCATCGTGCGCCGGCTCGGGCGAGTGCATGACAGCAACGACAACGTCCACGACTATCAGGTGGAGCGGGTCACCATCGAACCGTTCGACCTGCGTTCCAAGCCGCGCTACGACCTGGTGATCGACCGGCTGGCGTACTGGTACTACCACCCGCGGGAATGGCTGAAGAAGGTCGCGCTGATGGACGACGTGTACCTGCTCAACAGCCCGTTCACCTTTCAGAGCATGGAGAAACACGCCGCCTACTGCGCGATGATGCGGCTCGGGCTGAAGGTTCCGGACACCGTGCTGGTGCCGTACAAGAACCCGCCGGAGCATGCCAAGTACGCCTACACCGCGACCCAGTACAACCGTCCGTTCGACCTGGACCAGATCGCCGAGCGGATCGGCTACCCGCTGTTCATGAAGCCCTACGACGGTGGCGCCTGGGTGGGCGTGAGCAAGATCGACAACGCCGACGAGTTGCACCGTGCCTATGACCAGTCCGGCCAACGGCTGATGCACCTGCAGAAGGCCGTCGAGGGCTACGACGTGTTCGCGCGCAGCCTGTCCATCGGCGCCGAGACCATGGTCATGCGGTTCGACCCGGGCCAGCCGATGCACGCCCGGTACTCGGTCAGCCATGACTTCCTCAGCCCGGAGACCGGTGCCGAGGTGGTCACCATCGGCCGGCTGGTGAACGCCTTCTTCCGGTGGGAGTTCAACTCCTGCGAGACGCTGGTCGCCGGCAGCGAGGTGTACCCGATCGACTATGCCAACGCCTGCCCGGACGTCGCGCTGACCAGCCTGCACTACTACTTCCCGTGGGCGATGAAGGCGCTGGTCAAGTGGACCGTGTTCTGCACCGCGACCGGCCGGAGCCCCCGCTACGACCTGGACACCCGGCGGTATTTCGACATAGCAGACCGGGACGATCTCGATTACGCCGGGAAGCTCGCCTGCTACCGGGAGCTGGCCGACGAGCACTTCCGGACCGAGCGGTACGCCGACTTCTGCGCCAGCCGGCTGGCCCACCTGGACGAGGTGGTGCTGGACTGGGTGGCCGGCCCGGAGTTCGACGACCTGCTGGTGCAGACCGTGCGCACCACCTTCCCGGCGCACGAGCACGACCACTTCATCGCGCACTACCGGGGGCTGCTCGGCGCCTGGGTGGCCGACCAGCGCTAGGTGCGGCCGACCAGCGCCAGGTGCGGCCGACCAACGCCAGGTGTCGGCGGCCGAGGGCTACATCGGCGCGCCATTGCTGCACATGACCTGCTTACTGACGTTCACGCCGGCGCCGTAGTCGTTGAGGTAGCTGACGCTGATGGGCACCCAGAAGCCGGGGTCGCACCGAACGCCGGTGATGGTTGCGCTGTCGTCTCCGGGGGAGTAGGGACTGCCGTACACGGTCCACCGCTCGTTGTGCGCGCCTGCAGTGGGATACAGATCGCAGTACCCGATCATGGAAGAGTAGGACTCGCAGAGCATGGTGTCGGCCGCGGCAGGTTGCGCGAAGGCGAACAGCGAGGCCGCAGTGACGACCAGCGCCGCTACGGCAGCAACAAGTTTGGGTCGAGTGGGAGTCATCTCGCGCTCCTGCCATCGGGGGAAGCACGAGTCTAGGTTCGTACCCGACCCCAGTAATAGAGGCAGATCGTCTATTTCCCTAACGGTGGTCGTTGCCGCCGCTCAGCGGCGCACCGGGACGATTTCGCCAGGACGGCCAAGGGGATTTCGGCCGGGGTGGACTTTGCCTTGCGGGGCTACAGCGGGCTCGGCCGGCCGAGCAGGTAG
>DASUAC010000246.1:0-2655 GCA_035763985.1 Jatrophihabitans sp.
GTGTGGAACCTGGCGAACGGCCTGACCATGCTCCGGCTGGTGCTGGTGCCGTTCTTCGCGCTGGCCCTGTTCCAGCAGCACGGTCATTCCGGCGGCTGGCAGGTGGCGGCCTGCGGGATCTTCGTGCTGGCCAGCCTGACCGACCGGATCGACGGGGATCTGGCCCGCCGGCGCGGGCTGATCACCGAATTCGGCAAGCTCGCCGACCCGATCGCGGACAAGGCCCTGATCGGCACCGCGCTGGTGGGATTGTCCGTCCTGCATCGGCTGTCCTGGTGGGTCACCGTCCTGGTGCTCGTCCGGGAGATCGGGGTGACCGTGCTGCGGTTCTGGGTGATCCGGCACGGGGTGATGCCGGCCAGCCGCGGCGGCAAGATCAAGACCACCCTGCAGTCGGTGGCGATCGGCCTGCTGGTGCTGCCGCTCGCCGGCCCGTGGCGGACCGGGGCCGAGGTGGTGATGTGGCTGGCCGTGGTGCTGACCCTGGTGACCGGCGTCGACTACGTCTTCCGCGCGGTCAGCCTGCGCCGGGCCGGCCTGCGCCGGGCCCGGTTGCGGCGGAACCGGGCCGCATGACCGGATCGGCGGAGGCGGCCGCCGAGAACGCGCCCGCCCCCGGGCGTCCGGTCGAGCCAGCCGCGGAGGACCCCGCGGATCTCGCCGAGCGGGCGGCCCGGCTGCACGCCCTGCTGGTACGGCGGCAGCAGACCGTCGCGGTGGCCGAGTCGCTGACCGGCGGCCTGGTGGCTGCCGCGCTGACCGGTACGCCGGGCGCCAGCGCCACCTTCCGGGGCGGCTTGGTGGTGTACGCCACCGATCTCAAGGCCCGGCTGGCCGGCGTGCCGGAGGACCTGCTGGCCAGGGCCGGCGCGGTGGATCCGCAGGTGGCGCTGGAACTGGCGCGCGGCGTACGAGCCCGGCTGTCGGCGACCTGGGGGGTCGGCGTGACCGGCGTGGCCGGCCCCGATCCGCAGGACGATCGCCCGGTCGGCACCGTCTTCGTGGCCGTGGCGGGGCCGCCGGCGAGCGGCGAGACGGTGTCCGAACTGCAGCTGACCGGGGACCGGAACAGCATTCGCCGGCAGAGCGTTGCACACACGGTGGCGTTGTTGCTCAACGTCGCCGAACGAACGTCGATATAACGAACGAGGTTCGCTTTCAGCAAACAACCGGCCTTGCTCGACGGGCCGGTCATCGATCGGTCTAGCATCGTTGTCAGTAGGCTGGAAATCGCAACCGCCGGGCTCCACGGGTTGCCGGGCGAGGAGAGGGGTGTCGCAAGATGGCAGTTCTGCGCCATGTAGTCGGCGAGACCCTGCGTGCCGTGCGGCTGCGTCAGCGTCGTACGTTGCGTGAGGTCTCGGCTGCCGCCCGGGTGAGCCTGGGATATCTGTCCGAGATCGAGCGCGGTCACAAGGAACCGTCCTCGGAGCTGCTCGCCGCCATCTGCGACGCGCTGGACGTGCCGCTGTCCGAGGTCTTCACGATCGTCTCCGACAGCCTGCGCCGGCAAGAGCTGCTGGCCGAGCGCGCCACCGTGCTGAGTGCCCGGCGGAGCGGGCCGGTGCTGGCCCCGGCGCCGCAACTGAGCGAGGGACCGCAGGTCCGCGCCAACGTCGCGGCCTGACGCCCCGAACCGGGCGGTCGCGGTTATAGCAGCAGGACGCGCCGGATAGTCTCAAGGTCAGCTTGAGAGTGCTGGGCGTGTCGGTGCCCGGCTGCCACGGTGATCACCCCGGCGCTTCTACGGTGACTCCTATGAGCAGCTACGGAGCAGTCCCGCCCCGCCGCCGGCCGGATCCGCTCGTCGACATCGTGCTCTGCCCGACCACCGGGCAGCCGCTGCCCACCGTCTCGGCGCCGGCCGGTGCTCCGGTCGAACCGGCCGGTGCGCGGGGGACCGTCGCCAGCCGCAGCCGGGCAGCCATCCTGGACGGGGCCCGGGCCGCCGTGCTGGCCAACGGAACCAGCATCACCATGGCCCAGATCGCCGCCCGGGCAGGGGTCGCCAAGGCGACCCTGTACAACCACTTCCGGGCTCGCGAGGACGTACTCGCCGAACTGCTGCTGGCCGAGATCGACCAGCTGATCGCCTCGGTTGCCCACCTGCCGTTGCCGGTGGCCCTGAACCGGGCGGCGGTGGCCATCTCCGAACACCCGCTGCTGGAGGCACTGGGTGCCCACGACGGCACGGCGCTGGCGGTGCTGGCCCGGGTGGATGTCCGGAGTGCCGGCTGGGCCCGGGTGGCCCAGGCGACCGAACGGCTGCTGGCCCGGCGTGGCCGGCGCGGCACCCCGACCGTGCTCCGCTGGCTCGCCTCGTTCGTGCTGGCACCGGCCGATTCGGACGACATCGCGGCCGATGTCTCGGTTCTGGTCGCCGGCCTGCCGCCGTCCCGCTGAGCCGCCGCACTCAGTCACGGTTTGATGAGGCAGACTGAAATGGCCGGACGGCCGCGCCGTCCGGCCGGGCAGCGGTTGTCTTCAGGAAGGTCGTAGGGAAGCGATGGCCAACGGTTTCGCCAAGGCATGGAACTACGTTTCGGCCTGGTTCAGCTCCAAGGTCGACGAGAAGGCAGATCCGAAGATCCAGATCCAGCAGGCGATCGAGCAGGCCCAACGGCAGCACGCCAGCCTGACCGCGCAGGCGGCCAG
>DASUAC010000247.1:0-3535 GCA_035763985.1 Jatrophihabitans sp.
GCGCCTTGCCCTCGACGTCGGAGATCAGCACCACCACGGCCGGCCGGCCCTGGTCGAGCCGGTTGCGCACGTCGGTGGCCAGGGTGCGCAGGTCGTTGCCCGCGACGCCGTCCGGCGCCGGCACCGCCACCAGCTGCACGCCGGCGACGTCGACGACCTGGGCGGCCAGCTCACCGGCCCGGGCCAGCACCGCCGCGACCCGGCCGCGCTCGAGCTCCTTCTCCACCGTGCGCAGTCGCTCCACCAGCGCCGCGATCCGGTCCGGCACCTCGGCGGCGGGCACCTTCAGGGTGTCCGCCGCCGCGTTCAACAGCGCGCGTTCGGTAGCCAGGTAGCGCAGCGCCTCCAGCCCGACGAACGCCTCCACCCGGCGTACCCCGGCGCCCACCGAGGACTCACCGACCAGGGTGATCGCACCGACCTGGGAGGAATGCTCGACGTGCGTGCCACCGCACAGCTCGCGCGACCAGGGGCCGCCGATCTCGACCACCCGTACCTCGGCGTCGTAGGTCTCGCCGAACAACGCCAGCGCGCCGATCTCGCGGGCCCGCTGCAGCGGCATGTACTGCACGCTCACCGGCAGGTCGGCCCGCAGCGCCCGGTTGGCGACCTCCTCGATGTCCCGCTTGCTGGTCTCGGACAGCGCGCCGCCCCAGGCGAAGTCCAGCCGCAGGTAGCCCGGCTTGTTGTACGAGCCGCTCTGCAGCGCGGTCGGCCCGAGCACCTCGCGCAGCGCCGCGTGCACCACGTGGGTGCCCGAGTGCGCCTGCCGGGCCGAGCGGCGCCACTCCGGATCCACCTGGGCGTCGGCCTCGGCGCCGGCCACCAACTCCCCCTCGGCCACCTCGACCCGGTGCACGATCAGGCCCTTCACCGGCTTCTGCACGTCCAGCACCCGCAGCAGCGCCCCGTCGGCGGAGATGGTGCCCTCGTCGGCGATCTGGCCGCCGGACTCGGCATAGAACGGGGTCTCGTCCAGCACCACGTCCACCAGCTGGCCGGCCCGGGCGGCGGGCACCAGCTCCCCGTCGGCGACGATGCCACGCACCCGGGACCGGGTGTGCAGCTCGGTGTAGCCGGTGAACACGGTCTCGCCGGCATCGCGCAGCTGCCGCAGCGCGGGCGAGTTGCCGTGCGCGCTCTTGTTCGCCTTGGCGTCGGCCTTGGCCCGTTCCCGCTGCTCGGTCATCAACCGGTGGAAGCCCTCGACGTCCACCGTCAGGCCCTGCTCGGCCGCCATCTCCAGGGTCAGATCCACCGGGAAGCCGTAGGTGTCGTGCAGCCGGAACACCTGCTCGCCGGGCAGCGTGGCGCCGTGGGCCGACCGCACCGAGCTGACCGCGGTGTCGAAGATGGTGGTGCCGGAGGCCAGCGTCCGGCGGAAGGTCTCCTCCTCGGCGTAGCCGATCATCGCGATCCGGTCGAAGTCGGTCGCGAGCTCCGGGTAGGACGGCGACATGCAGTCCCGCGCCACCGGCAGCAGCTCCGGCAGCGCCGGGTCGCCGTAGCCGAGCAGCCGCATCGACCGCACCGCCCGGCGCAGGATCCTCCGCAGCACGTAGCCCCGGCCCTCGTTGGAAGGCGTCACCCCGTCGCCCATCAGCATCAGGCCGGTCCGGACGTGGTCGGCGATCACCCGCAGCCGGACGTCGTCCGGGTGCGACTCGGCGGCCGTGTGCCCGGACTGCGCGCCGTACTTGGTGCCGGTCAGCTCGGCCGCCCGGTTCAGGATCGGCCGGGTCTCGTCGATCTCGTACAGGTTGTCGACGCCCTGCAGGATGGCCGCGATCCGCTCCAGCCCCATCCCGGTGTCGATGTTCTTGTTCGGCAGCTCGCCGAGGATCTCGTACTCGCCCTTGCCCGGACCGGTGGCCCGGCCCCGCTCGTAGGCCATGAAGACCAGGTTCCAGAACTCCAGGTACCGGTCCTCGTCCACCGCCGGGCCGCCCTCCGGCCCGTGCTCCGGGCCGCGGTCGTAGAACAGTTCGCTACAGGTGCCGGCCGGGCCGGGGATGCCCATGTCCCAGGTGTTGTCGGCCTTGCCCCGCCGGACGATCCGCTCGTTCGGGATGCCGATCACCCGGTGCCAGATGTCGGCCGCCTCGTCGTCGTCGAGGTAGACGGTCGGCCAGATCCGGTCGCCGTCCAGGCCGAAGCCGCCGTCGGCGACCGACTTGGTGGACAGCTCCCAGGCCAGCCGGACGGCCTCCTCCTTGAAGTAGTCGCCGAAGGAGAAGTTGCCGTTCATCTGGAAGAACGTGCCGTGCCGAGTGGTCTTGCCGACCTCCTCGATGTCCTGGGTACGGACGCACTTCTGCACGCTCGCGGCGCGCTTCCACGGGGCAGCCTGCTGGCCGATGAAGTACGGCACGAACTGCACCATGCCGGCGTTGACGAACAGCAGGTTCGGGTCGTCGAACGGCAGCGGCGCGCTGGGCACCACCACGTGCCCGTTCGCCTCGAAATGCGCCAGGAAGCGCCGCCGGATCTCGGCCGAGCGCATGGTCGAACTCCTTCGTCGAAAAGAATCTCCTGATGCCAGCCTATGCGGGCGGCTCAACCACTTTCGGCACCGGCTCGACGTCCGGCCCCGGCCGGCGGCGGCAACTGCCCCGGCTCGGCGGCCAGCGCGGACGCCGGCAGCGCGCCCGCATCCAGGCCGGCGGCCTCGCGCAGCACGGCCTCCTGCGCGGTCATCGCCTCCCGGACGTCGGCGGCGAAGTCGCGCAGCGCGGCGGACAGTTCGGTGAGGCCGGCCGCGAAGCTGTGCGCGACACCCTGCGGGGTGAGCTTCTCGGCAGCCTTGGACAGCTTGCGCACGATCAGCACGCCGAGGGTGGCACCCAGTGCCAGCCAGAACAACCGGCGCATCTCAGCGGGCTTCCCGTCGGCCGGCGCGACTGCTGCTGCGGGCCTCCGCCCGGCGGCTGCGCCGCGCCTCGGTCACCGCCTGGGCGTCCTGCCGCTTGCGCACCGTGGAACGCACGCCGTAGGAGAACGCGGCCACCTTGATCAACGGGCTGCCCACCGTGGCGGAGACGATCGAGCTGAGCGCCGCCGCGTTGCTGGTGATCGAGCTGACCCCGCGGGTGATGTCCTCCAGTTGGGCCAGCTGGCTGTTCACGTTCGCCACCGTGACCTGGGCGCCGCTCAGCAGCGGCACCGCACCCTCGTGCGTCTTGCGCAGGGCCAGCGTCGCCTCGTCAAGGGTCCGGCCGAGCTTGAGCAACGGAATGGCCAACAGCAGAACCAGCAGGACGAAGGCTCCGGCCGCGACCAGCGCGGCGATGGCTCCAGCGTGCACGACGGCTTCCCCCTTGCAATATGGCGTCGCCAGCACCCTACCGGGTAGGCGCGGTGGGTCCGTCGGGCTGCTGGTCGCCGCGCACCGCCGCGCGCAACCTGGCCAGCCGGTCCGCGATGGCCCGTTCGGCGCCGCGCTGCCCGGGCCGGTAGTAGTCGGTGCCGACCAGCTCGTCCGGCGGGTAGTGCTGGCTGGCCACCCCCTCCGGCAGGTCGTGCGGATAGATGTAGC
>DASUAC010000248.1:0-13545 GCA_035763985.1 Jatrophihabitans sp.
GCGCACGTGCCCCGGCTCGGCCTGGACACCGACCACCGGACGATCCCGCACGAGGTCGGCTGGATCGGGTCCGCGGTGCACCTGGACAAGGGCTGCTACCGCGGCCAGGAGACGGTGGCCCGGGTGCAGAACCTCGGCAAGCCGCCGCGCCGGCTCGTCCTGCTGCACCTGGCCGGCGACCACGAGCAGTTGCCGCCGCCGGGCACCCCGGTGGAGCGGGACGGCCGGGCCATCGGCTTCGTCGGCACCACCGTCCAGCACTACGAGGACGGCCCGATCGCACTTGCCATCGTCAAGCGCAACGTCGGCCCGGACGACGTGCTGTCGGTGGCCGGCCAGGCCGCGGCACTGGATCCGGACGACGCCGAAGCCGAGCTGCCGACCGGTTTCGCCGGCCGCAAGCTGAGCTGAGCGCGGTCGTCCGGTCGGCGTGGCCGGGGTCAGCGTGGCCGGGGTCAGCGTGGCTGGAACTCGACCGGCGCGGCGAAGTTGGCCTTGCGGGCGGCCCGGCGCAGCGCGGCCAGCACCGCCGGCCCGGCGATCAGCACGCAGCCGAACGTGGTGACCGCGCGCCCGGTGTCCCAGCCGAGCGAGGTGGTGGCGTCGAAGGCGAGATACCGGTGCCACTGCTCGGTGAACGGCAGCCCGGGCTGGTAGCTGATCGAGCTGGCCGGGTCGACCGAGAACGGCCAGGACGACAGGTTCAGCAGGAAACCGAACAGGTAACCGGACAGCGCACCGTAGCCGGCCAGCATCGCCAGCTCCAGCCGGCCGCGGACCGGCGGCAGCAGCCCGGCGAGCAGGCCGACGAAGGCGCAACCGAACATCTGGTACGGCAGCCACGGCCCGACCCCGCCGGTGATCAGGGCGGAGGCGAACAGCGAGGTGCAGCCGAGGGTGAAGCCGAATCCGGCGCCGAACACCCGGCCGGCCAGCACCAGTACGAAGAACACCGTTTCCACTCCCGCGGTGCCGGCGCCGAGCGGCCGCAGCGCCGCGGCGACCGCCGAGAGCACCCCGAGCATGGCCAGCGCCTTGGCATCGATGCCGCCGTCGGCAACCTCGGCGAACAGCACCGCCAGCACCAGCACCAGCAGCAGGCCGAAGATCAGCGGCGGCGCGTAGGTGCTGCCCAGCCGGCCGGGCACCACCAGGAACGGCCAGACGAAGGCGACCACGCCGACGAAGCCGGCCAGCGCGATGACCAGCATCGCCCGTGGCCGCAGCCGGATCGCCGCCCGGGCGGTCACCGGCGGCCTCCGAAGGGCTCGGCCGTCCCAGCGTCGGACGTCCCGGTCTCGGCGGCGGAGGTCTCAGCAGTCTCGGCCAGCGCGACCGCCACCTGCGGCACGGTGAGGAACGGCAACGGGCTGAGGATCTTGGCGGTCTGCGGCGCGAACGCCGGCGAGGCCACGACGACCTCCGAGGCCGGCCCGTCGGCCACCAACTCGCCCTCGGCCAGCACCAGCACCCGGTCGGCCGCCGCGGCGACGAACTCCACGTCATGGGTGGCCACCAGCACGCTGTGCCCGGCGTCGGCCAGGCCGCGCAGGATGCCCAGCAGCGCCTGCTTGGCCTGGTAGTCCAGGCCCCGCGTCGGTTCGTCCAGCAGCAGCACGTCCGGCGCGGCGGTCAGCTGGACGGCCAGCACCAGCGACAGCTGCTGGCCCGCGGACAGATCCCGCGGGTGCTGCTCGCCGGCGATGCCGGCGGCCAGCCGGTCCAGGATCGTCCGGGCCGAGCCGGCCGGCCGTCCCGACTCCCGATCGGCCTCGGCCAGCTCGGCGGCCACCGTGTCCAGGTAGAGCAGGTCGGTCGGCGTCTGCGGCACCAGCCCGACCAGCCGGCGCGCCTCGGCCGCCGGCAGCCGCTTCGGATCCGCGCCGCGCACGCTTACCGTGCCGGCCTGCCGCGGGCCGGCACCCTGCAGCGCCCAGAGCAGCGAGGACTTGCCGGAACCGTTGCGGCCCATCAACGCGCTGACCTGGCCCGGACGCAGCGCCAGGTCCACCTCGCGCACCGCAACCAGCTCGCCGTGCCGTACCACCAGCCGCCGTGCGCGCAACGATTCCCCTTCCGTAATAGGGGGAACCGCGGCTGCCGGCTGATGCCCGGCGAGCCGGTCGCGCAGCCCGGCAGCCGCCCGCCGGGCGTCCCGCACCGACAGCGGCAGCGGCTGCCAGCCGGCCAGCCGGCCCAGCTCGACCACCGGCGGCGCCACGCTGGTGTGCCGGAACAGCTCGGCCGGTGGCCCGTCGGTCACGCTGCCGTCGCCGCCGAGGTACACCAGCCGGTCGGCGTACTGCACCACCCGCTCCAGCCGGTGTTCGGCCAGCAGCACGGTGATGCCGAGGTCGTGCACCAGCCGGGTGATCGTGGCCAGTACCTCCTCGGCCGCCGTCGGGTCCAGCGCCGAGGTCGGCTCGTCCAGCACCAGCACCCGTGGGTGGGCGGTGAGCACCGAGCCGATCGCCACCCGCTGCTGCTGCCCACCGGACAGCTCGTGCAGCGGCCGGTCGCGCAGCTCGGCCAGCCCCAGCAGGTCCAGCGTCTCCTCCACCCGCTTGCGCATGGTGGCGGCCGGCACCGCCAATTGCTCCATCCCGTAAGCCAATTCCTGCTCGACGGTGTCGGTGACGAAACCGGCCAGCGGATCCTGGCCGACCACGCCGACGTATTCGGCCAGCTCGCGCGGCCGGTGCCGGGCGGTGTCCAGGCCGGCCACCGTCACCCGGCCGGCCAGCGTGCCGCCGGTGAAGTGCGGCACCAGCCCGTTCACCGCGCCGAGCAGGCTGGACTTGCCGGCCCCGGTCGGGCCGACCACCAGGCAGAGCTCGCCCTCGTCGATGCTCAGCGTCACCTCGCGCAGCACCGGTTCGGTGGCGTCGGCGTAGGTCAGGCTGACCCGTTCGAAGCGGACGATGCAGGTCATGGCGCGGTCCCGTCGCTCATCGCGTACCCGGGCCGCTCCTCGGCCAGTTCCTCGGCCCGCTCACTCCGTCGCTCGGCCGGTTCGCGCCGGTTCGCGGCCGGCAGCCGGACCGGCGGCGGCGCCGCGATGCCGGCGGTGGCGGCCAGCAGGATCGCCACGGCGGCCAGCGGCGGCAGCGGCGGCCAGCTCAACGGCACCGGGTTCAGCGCCTCCGGTTGCAGCCGGCCGGCGAGGATCACCCCGCCGGCCGCCAGCAGGCCGCTGCCGCTGACCAGCCACTCCGGCGCCCGCCACGGGTCCGGGCGGTAGCTGGTCCGGCCGAGCCGCCGGTTGCCGGCCAGCAGCCCGCCGCAGCACAGCGACGCACCGGCCAGCAGCACCGGCAGCCCGAACCCGCCGGGCAGCGAGCTGTCCAGCAGGCCGTACGTACCGGCGGCCAGGCCGAACATGCCGCGCAGCAGCAACCCCGCGGTGAGCCGGCGGCTGGCTCGGCTCGCGGTGCCGGCCCGGCCGTAGCCGCGCGAGTCCATCGCGGCCGCCAGTTGCAGGGAGCGGGCCAGCGCGTCCGCCAGCACCGGCACCGCGACGCTGCGCAGGCCGCGCAGCCCGGACCGGCCGCCGGCCCGCAACCGGCGGGCCCGATGGACCCGTTGCACGCTGTCGATCAGCTGCGGCGCCACGCTGATCGAGACGGTCACCGCCACGCCGAGCTCGTACAGCGCGCCGGGCAGCACCCGCAGCGCCCGCTTCGGGTTGGCCAGCGAGTTGGCCGCGCCGACGCAGCACAGGATGCAGGCGAGCCGCAGGCCGTCCAGCGCGGCGGCCAGGGTTGCCTCCAGCGACACCGGACCGCCCAGCTGCACACCGGCGTACCAGCTCGGCATCGGCAGCCGCGGCAGGCTGAACAGCACGTGGTCGGCCGAGGTGACCGGCGTGCCGAACACCGACCGGAACAGCACCCGGACGCCCACCACGATCAGCGCGAACCACAGGTAGTACTTGAAGCCGCGGGCCCAGGCGGCCTCGGTACGCCGGGCGCTCACCACGTAGCCGAGCACCGCGAGCAGCAGGGCCAGCAGCACCGGGTTGCTGGTACGGCTGGCCGCCACCGCCAGCCCACCCGCCCAGAGCCACCAGGCAACCGGGTGCAGGCCGCGCGGTAACCGGCGGCCGCCGGGCGCCCGGACCGGCATCGCTACCCCGCCCGCCGCCGCTGCCGGACGGTGAACCCGGCCAGGCCGGCCAGTGCCAGCACGAAACCACCACCGACGACCACCGGCCACGCCGAGCCCGAACTCCTCGGCCGCGTCGATGCGTCGGCCTGTGCGTCCACGATGTTCGGCGGCGACGTGGACGTGCCGATCACCCTCGGCAGGACCGACACGAAACCGGTCGATCGGCTGGCGCTCGCAGTCGCCCGGACGACGGCCGAGCCGGCCTGGTGGGTGGCTGCCGAGTGGCCGGCCGAACTCGCCGCGGCCGGCGCCGGGCCGGAACCCGCGCCGGAGCGGTGGGCCGCCGGGCTGCTGGAGTGCGGGACCGGGGCGCTGCTGCTCCGGCCGGCCGGCGGGTTGTTGTGCGCGCGTACCGAATCCGGCGAGAACGACGGCGAGCCACCGAACGCCCAGGCCTGCACCGCGCCGTTGCCCGGGTAGGTGTCGGCGGCGCCCTTCGGGACGAGCGTCCAGCTGCGCTGGCCCGGGTCGGCGGACCAGTACGACCAGGACGCGCCCGACGGTGGTGTGTTGATGCATGTCTGATCGGCCGGTTGGCCATCGCCATTGCGGTAACCGGCGTAACTGATCCGGCAGATGAACCCGGGACCGTCGTGCCGGGTGCCCGTGGTGGCGAAGCCGCCCTGGTTGACCAGCTGGTAGCCACTGGTCGGGGTGGACCCGCAGCCACGCACGATCGGGCCGCCCCAGTGGCCGAAGTCCACCGCCACCACGACGCCGTAGCTGGTCGTGCACCGGCTCATCGGCAACGCCTCGGCGTCGGCCGCGCCGTTGCCGAATATGCCGATGTAGCAGAGCAGAACTGCAATCGGCAGCAGCCGGCGAAGCATCACCGGCGGCGGTCCGGACGAGGCCGCCGGGCCAGCCGGAGCGCCGCCGCGCCGGCCAGGATCAGCAACGCGGCGGTCAGCAGCGGCACCCGGGTGTGCGAACCGGTCGCGGCCAGTTGACCCTGGCTGCTCGCCACTCCGGCCACCCCGGCACCCGAGCCGGCCGGGGTCGCCGACGGGCTCGGCCGGTTGCTGTGCGTGCTGCTGGCCGTCGGCGTGGGGCGGGCGGACGGGGTGCTGCTCGGCGTCACCGGCGCCACCGGGGTCACCACATCGCTGACCGTGGTCAGGGTGGCGCCGGCGACCGCCGGCAGCGCCTGGGTGGTGGCTCGAACGTCCGAGGCCGGCGTGCTGTCGCTGACGCCGAAGCCACCGTCGGCGTTCTGCAACCCGAGCAGGAAGTTCACCGCCGCGGTGACCTCCGGCTGGCTGCCGCTGCCGGTTACCAGCAGGCCTTGGCTGGCGAGCGCGGTCGAGTTGGCGTTTTCCCCTGAAGCACCGATGAATCCGCCGTCCGGCTGCTGCCCGGCGAGCAGATAGCTGCGGCCGTTGCCGACCGCGGTGCCGGTGCCGGTGACCTGGCTCAGCGCCTGCAGCGCGTAGCCGGTGGCGTCCACGTCGGAGGCGCACGGCGTGGCCGGCGGCAGTTCGGAGGAGAATCCACCGTCGGTGCACTGCATCTGTTCCAGCCGGGTGACCGCGGCAGCGGGCGGCGTCACCCCGGCACGAGCCAGTGCGAGGATGCCGAACGCCTGCGAAATGGGCGAGAATGCTTGGTAGAAATCGCCCGCCGCGGTGCACGAACCGGCACTGTCGGCCGCCGTGCAGACATGGTCGGTGAGCGTCTTGAGCAGATCGAACCCACCGAAGTTGTGCGGATCCTGGCCGGTCGCCTCGGCCACCAGGGCCAGTTTGCCGACCGCGCCGCTGTACGGGCCCGGGTACTGACCGGTGCCGGCCGGGTCGGCGTAGTCGGCCACGTGCGCAGCCAGGTAGCCGACCACCTTGGCCAGCGCCGGGTCCTGATCGTCCGAGGCGGCAAGGGAAATCGCCAGATCCGCGGTCAATCCGTAGTCGACCCCGAAGCTGTTGGTCAGGTGGTCACCGGTCACCAACTTGCCGACCAGATATGCCGAGGCGGCGCCGGTGGGACCGCCCGCGGCGGCTGCCGGTTGGTTCGTCGATCGGAGCGTGCCGCCGGCGGCGGCAACCAACAGCGCGCTGACGACCGCAGCGATGCGTGTTCTCGTGCCCATGGCCATCCCTCAGCTACGGCCGGGTAACCGGCGGGGACGGAAGGCAACTTCCCGCGATCAGGCTGAGCGGGCGATCGACCACTCCGCACCGCAGACCACGACGGCGCTTACGTGACAAAGCCCGTTCGGGTGTTCCGACTCGTCCGCTCGGTGGCGGACCTACGGTTGCGGGTCAGTGCCGGACTTCGACCGGCTTCCCCCGAGACTGGGCCAATAGCCCCCGCATTGCATCACATGGCTGCACGCGCAGTCAACGCGAGCGGCGGCGCCGGCCGGCGGAACGCCGTTGTAGACAGGCCGAACATGATCATGCGACCGGCGGCTGCAGGCACGACGGTGCAGACAACGGCCCGGCGGACCTAGGCTTGATCCACAGCGCTGGTCGGCAGTGGAGGCGACGATGCCAGTCGAGATCACGGTCAGCGAGATCGCCGAGGAATTCCACCGGCCGGAACGTGCGGTGCTCTCGGTCATGGTGGGTTTCGACGGTCCGGACAAGGCGGTGGTACGCGAGCGGACGGTCGCGGTGGCGGACGAACTCGCCACCGGGGTGGCCGAGCTGCTCGATGAGTACCGCGGCCCCATCACCCGGTACTCGCGCAGCGGCCTGGCCACCTGGACGGACCGGGTGTGGCAGGGCAAGGGCGAGCAGCAGGCGCCGCTGCATCAGGCAAGCGACAGGTTCAGCGTCACCTTCGCCGACTTCACTTTGCTGTCCGACTGGGTGGACCGCTACGCCGCGATCGAGGGGGTCTCCATCGGCGAGGTGCACTGGCGGCTCACCCGGCGCCGGGCCGACGAGGTGGCGGCAGCGGTGCGCACCGCAGCGGTTCGCGCCGCCCTGGCCAAGGCGCAGGCCTATGCGGACAGCCTGGAGCTGGGTCCGGTACGGCTGGTGTCGCTCGCCGATCGCGGCATGCTGGCCGGTGACGGCCGGCCGATCCCGATGCGGGAGGCCGTCCTGGCGATCGGATCCGGCGGCACGCCGGCCGTCCTGCCGGAGGATGTCCGGGTCGCCGCCGGCGTGGACGCCCGGTTCAGCGCGGGTGACTGACCTAACAGCGGGCTGCTAGCTCTCCGCTTGCAATTGCTAGCACTCGCTGGCAGCCTGGGGTTGTGGACCTGGACGGGATCAAGGAAGTCGCCGCCAAGGCCGGGCTTGCCGCCAAGGCACCGGCGATGGCGGCGAAGGCCTCCGGCGTCGGTTCGATCGGCGACTTCATCCGGGAGCAGCGGCTGCAGGCCCGGGTGTCGCTGCGCCAGCTGGCCAAGCTGGCCGGGGTGTCCAACCCGTACCTGTCCCAGGTGGAGCGCGGACTGCGCAAACCGAGCGCGGACATCCTGCAGCAGATCGCCAAGGGGCTGCGGATCTCGGCCGAGCAGCTGTACCTGCAGGCCGGCATCCTGGAGCACCGCCCGGGCAGTGCGGAGCTGATCCAGGCGATCTTCGCCGATCCCGGTCTGACCGAGCGGCAGAAGACCGTCCTGATCGAGATCTATCAATCGTTCTACCGGGAGAACCGCGTCGATCAGGACGCGGCCAGCCCGGCAGCCACCCCCGCCGACGGCGCGGCAAAGAGGACCGCCACCGCGACGGGGACATTCGAGGAGGAATAAGGCACATGTCGATCGACGCACGCAGCTACGCAGACAGCGCCGTCGCGCAGGGCCGCAGCGCGCTGGCCCACGCCGGCACCGCACTCGGCCAGGCCGGGATCGCGCTCGGCGCGGTCAACCGCCGGCTGCTCGCCGAGGCACCCAAGCCGGTGTACGCCGCGTTGGGCGCCGCCGACCTGGTCACCGCCTCGCTGACCAAGCGGGCCGAGGAACTGCCGGCCGATGCCGCCACGGGCCTTGACAAGGCCCAGCACACCGGCCAGGCGCTGATCGCCCGGGCGCAGGACGAGGCGGTCAGCCGGATGGGTGAGGCGTCCGACCGGCTCGACGACCTGCGCGGCCGGCTGGCCGCCGGCCGGCAGACCGTGGCCACCCTGCCCGGCACCGCCCGGGTGGCCGGTGCGGGCTACCTGTCCGCGGCCAAGTCCGCCCGGGAGGGCTACCTGCAGGCGGCCAAGGGTGTGTACGCCCTGCTGACCGACCGGGGTGAGACGCGTGCCGCCGAACTGCGCAAGAACCCGCGGGTCGCCAAGCTGCTCGGGCAGCTGAACGGGGCGGCCGAGGAGGTGCGCGAGACGGTGGCGCCGGTGGCCAAGTCGGCATTCGACGCGGTCACCGAGCCGGCCGACACCGAGCCCACGGTGGCCGAGCTGCCCAAGCCGGCCAGCCGGGTGAACGGTAACCGGACCGGCACCGGGCCGGCGGCCAGCAGCAAGCCGGCCGCGAGCAAGACGTCGGCCAGCAAGCCGGCCGCCAAGAAGGCCGCCGCGGCCAAGACCAGCAAGGCCTGATCCCGCAACCGGCCGAGTTTCCACTTGGACGGTGGGCCGGTCGAACCGTTCTGCCGAATCCTGCTGTCGAGCCCGGTCCGCCTTGCGGACCGGGCTCCGGCGTATTCGTTAGGCTCTAGTCGTGCAGACCATCAACCACTTCGAGACGTGGCTGCTGCGCGTGCTCTGGATCGGCGTGCTGATCCTGCAGCTGTGGGCGCTGGTGGACTGCATCAGCCGCAAGGCGCCGGCGTTTCCGGCGGCCAACAAGCTCACCAAGCCGACCTGGTTGTTGCTCACCGGGCTGGCCCTGGTCATGGTGCTGGTCTCGCAGAGCGTGACCTTCCTGCTGTCCTACATCGGCATCATCATCAGCTCGGTGTACCTGGCCGACGTCCGGCCCGCGGTGAAGGAGATCAGCGGCCCGTCCCGCTGGTAGCCGCGAGACTCGGTCAGGCGCGCGCCCAACCGCCCAGGCTCGGGCGCCCAACCGGTCAGGCGACCAGCCGCAGCGGCGGCTGCTGCCAGTTCTTGCCGGTGCGGTGCTCCGGGTGCTCGGTGAGCCAATCCCGGGCGACCACGGTGAGTTCGGCGTCCCGGCCGCGCAGCATGTAGCCGATCATCTCGAAGTCACCGCGCAGCGACCACAGCGGATGGCCGAAGCTGGCCGGGTTGTTGCCCTCGATCAGCCAGTGGCTCGGCCAGGCGAAGCCGTAGCCGAGCACCGGCAGCGCCGGCAGCAACCGGCGCCGGCCGGTCAGCAGCCCGACGACGGTGAGCAGCAGGCCCGCCATGGTGCCGGTGAAGTGCAGCCGGCGGGTCAGCGGCCGCGAGTGCATCGCCACGTAGTACGGGAAGAACTCTCGATAGTTGGCAAACACGTCCAGCTCCCTTCGCTAGCAGTGTCGCGCGTGTCGCCGCCGGGCACCAGTCAGCCGGATGACCGGTGCCCGGCGGGACAGCCGTTTGCCGCCGATAGGCGTCAATCGGCCGGTGACTCGGCGGCGTGCTGGCACGGCATGCACAGCGCGGCGGCCGGCAGTATCTCCAGCCGTTCGGCCTGCACGGGGTGCCCGCAGCGCAGGCACCGGCCGTACGAACCGTCACGTAGCCGGCCGAGCGCCCCGTCGATCTCGGCCAGCGCCGCGTGGGCGGCGGTCCGGAGTGCGGCGGTGACCTCACTCAGCTGACCGGATGCCGGTGCCTCGGCGAGTTGGCGCAGTTGTTCCAGCCGGAACCCGCGCTGCTCGGTCAGCGCGTCCCGGAAATGCCGAAGCTGCGTCGTGTCGAACTGGGTGTGCCCGGATGGGCGGAAGCCGGGAAGCTCGACGGCGGACGGGCCGCCGTCGGCCCCCGGATAGAACCGGATGACCATAAGGATCCTTCACAGACCGGCGCACTACTGCTCGGCAGCGGTGCGCGCACCGTCTCGGGTGGCTACTTCCGTCGGTCGGTGGTATGGCGGCGGACCGTGAGCCCGCGCCGTCCCGACCTGGTCAGCGCACCGGCGGTGGCCCTCGGCCGGTCGGGATCGGCAGCGCGATCGGACGGGCGGCAGCCCGGCCGGCCCGGTACCGCAGCCAGCCGAGCAGGCCCAGGCCGGTCAGCGACGCTGCCCACAGGCCGGCATCGAGCTGCAGTTCGTGGACGGCCGCCTCGGCCCGCAGGATCCCGGGCATCGCGAGGTGATGGTGGGTCAGCTGGCCCAGCGCCGGACCGGCTGCCGGGCCGAATGCCGCGGCCGAGGACGGCAGCAGGGCGACCAGCAGCGCGGCCAGTACCGTCGCTATCGCGAGCAGGGGCTTGCGCCGCGCCGTCATATCCCTAGGACGCGGTGCGGCGGCCGGTGGTTCCCGACCAGCCGGGATCTTCAGCACGATCTCAGCCGAATGGTCAGCATGCCTTCAGCCCGCCGTCGCCCTGGTCACCGTGCCGGTCCGGACGTCCACCGTCATCCGGCGGGCCCGCAGGTCGGCGGTGAGCATGGTGTCGTCGGAGTCGATCACCCGCAGTTGCAGGCCGAGCCGGTCGGCCAGCGACCGGGCCTCGTCCAGATCCAGGCCGAGGAAGTCCGGCTCCAGCGTCCGGGTACGTGCCAGCGCCACCTCGATGCTGTCCTCGTGCTCGGCCGTCATACCTTGATTCGAACACGGCAGGGCCCCGGAGTCGAGTGAGTTAGCCGACGAGTTCGGGCAGTTGGCGCACTGCGGGCCCCGGCGCGCTCTCGGCGAGCGCGGCCGGGCCGGGCAAACCGGATGACCGCTACGCGTGCAGCCAGGTGATCGAGAAGCTGCCGCCGCTCACCGGGGAGGTGCGGGTCTCCTGGATGCCGTTGTAGCTGGCGTCGCCGAGCGTCGGGTTCCAGTTGGCCAGCAGCGAGCCGTTGATCTCGGAGTTGGTGAAGTACACCGTGCCGAAGTTGGGATACGCCCCGGGCTGCCCCTCCAGTAGCACCTCGGCGCTGGCGTTGCTGGCGCTCATCGACTTGGTGGTGGTCTTGGTCCAGCCCTTGGCGGTGTCGCTCATCTTCAACGTGTACGTCGAGCCACTGTGGCTCACCGTGGCGATGAGGTGGTCGCCGGCCGAGATCGGGTTGCTGTAGTACACCGGGGGATACGGGTACATCTCGTACCAGGCCTGGTAGACCGGGTAGCCGTAGGAGCAGTCGACGGACACCCCGGTCTGCTCCACCGTGGAACTGCCGTAACCGTCGAGGCCGACCCAGATCCCAATCGTGCCGCCGCTGCCGCAGGGCACCGACGGCTCGGTCCAGGTGGAGGTCACCGAGTTGAAGGCGCTGCCGGTCACGACCGCGCCGGAGAGATTGGAGTCGGCCAGGACCGCGGCCTCGGCGGTGCCGGCCGGGTGGCCGTAGCGCGCGGCGGCCAGGCCCGGGGTGGCCGCCCCGTCGGCGAAGGCGCGCGTTGCCGGGGCGGCCCCGCCCATCGCAGGGAGCAGGGCCACCGCGGCACAAGCGACGGAGACGCCGAGCATCAGGCGCAGACGAGAAATTCGCACAGCGATACGTCCTCCAGCACGGGATTCACGAATCCACCCCGGACACCGGTTCGAAGGCTCGTCCGCCGGTGACAGGAATCCATCGAATACTAAATCGGACGAAGCGATCAGATCCAGCCTTAAGCTCATAGATCACTAAGGCCTTCGCAGTGCTGGTCACCGCAGCGCGGCGTACCCGCTCGGGACGATTCCGCGCACGCCTTGGGCGTCATATACGGCAAGGCCCCGGGCGCGCTCTTCGGAGCACACCCGGGGCCAGCGAAGGAGTTAGGGCTATTCGGCGAGGTAACTGATCGAGAAGCTGCCGCCGCTCACCGCGGAGGTGTGGTCCTCGTAGTAGTAGCCGTTGCTGGCGTCCATCAGCACCGGGTTCCAGTTGGACAGGTAGGAGCCGTCGATCTTGGAGTTGCTGAAGCTCACCGTGCCGAACTGGGGATAGGAGGTGGTCGGCGACTCGATGATCACCTCGGCACTGGCGTTGCTGGCGCTCATCGACTTGGTGGTGGTCTTGCTCCAGCCCCGGGTGGTGTCGCTGATGGTCAGCGTGTAGGTCGAGCCGCTGCGGGTCACCGTGCCCGTGAAGTGGTCGCCGGCGTACACCGCGTTGCTGTAGTACACCGGGCTGGCCGGGTACATCTCATACCAGGCCTGGTAGACCGGATAGCCGTAGGAGCAGTCGGTGGCCACCCCGGTCTGCTCGACCGTGCTGCTGCCGTAGCCGTCGATGCCGACCCAGGGCGCCATCAGGTCGTTGTAGCTGTGGCAGGTCACCGACGGCTCGGTCCAGGTGGAGGTCACCGAGTAGAAGCCGCTGCCGGTCGCGGCCGCGCCGGACCAGTTGTAGCCGTTGATGTTGAAGCCCTTCTTGCCGGTCACCACCTTGGCCTTGGCGGTGCCGCCGACGTGGCCGTAGCGCGCGGCGGCCAGGCCGGGCGTCGCCGCGCCGTTGGCGAAGGTGTGCGTTGCCGGGGCGGCGTGCGTTGCCGGGGTTGCCGCGTTCGCGGCCGGGAGCAGGGCCAGCGAAGCGCAGGCGATCGTGGCGCCGATCGCAGGCACGATCAGGCGCAGACGGGGAGTTCGCACAGCGGTACGTCCTTTCCAGCACGGGATTCACGAGCCCTCCCGACCTCGGCCGGCGGGCTCGCCACCGGGGCGGTGGCAGGAATCGGCTGAAATACTAAATCGGACTAAGCTCCAGATCTAGTCTAAAAGGTGTATATAGCCTAAGAATCCTGATCCTGGCATCGATGCGTACCTGCGCCCGGAGCGGGACCGGCCGCGACGACGATTTCGCGGCGCCATACAGGTGAAGGCCCCGGGTGCGCTCGGGGGAGCGCACCCGGGGCCGGGTAAGGCGGGTGACCGCTACTCGCGGATGTAGCTGATCGAGAAGCTGCCGCCGCTCACCGAGGAGGTGTGGTCCTCGTAGCCGTAGCTGTTGCTGGCGTCCATCAGCACCGGGTTCCAGTTGGCCAGGGTGGAGCCGTCGATCGTGGAGTTGCTGAAGCTCACCGTGCCGAACTTCGGGTACGCCGCGGTCGGCGACTCGATGATCACCTCGGCACTGGCGTTACGGGCCGAGCTCAGCGACGCGGTGGTGGTCTTGGTCCAGCCCTTGCTGCTGTCGGTGAGCTTCAGGGTGTACGTCGTGCCGCTGCGGGTCACGGTGCCGGTGAACTTGTCGCCGGCCGAGACCGGGTAGCTGCCGAGGCTGTAGTACACCGGGGCCTTCGGGTACATCTCGTACCAGGCCTGGTAGACCGCGCGGCCGGACGAGCAGTCGGTGGCCACCCCGGTCTGCTCGACCGTGTTGGTGCCGTAGCCGTCGATGCCGACCCACGGCGCCATCAGGTCGTTGGTGCTGTTGCAGGTCACCGACGGCTCGGT
>DASUAC010000249.1:0-2568 GCA_035763985.1 Jatrophihabitans sp.
CAGGTCGGTGCCGATCACGCCGACCTCGGTCATCCCGTACATGTTGCCCAGCGGTACGCCGTACTTGGCGTCGAACGCGGCGGCGGTGCTCGGCGGCACCAGTTCACCGCCGGTGGTCATCCGGCGCAGCTGGCCGGGACGCCGGTCGGAGACGGTCGAGGTGAGCAGGCTGATGTGGAACGGCACGCCCAGCACGGTGGCCGGACTGGGGTCGCTCTCCACCGCGTCCAGGATGCTGTCGCCGGTGAGCCGATCCGGCGGTACCAGGGTGACCCCGGCGTGCAGGCCGTAGAGCAGGCCGCCGACCAGCCCCAGCACGTGCACCATGGACGGCAGCAGGATGATCCGCTCGCCCGGCAACGGCACCCCGTCGATCTGGGTGTAGCGGTGGATCTCGGTGATCAGGTCCGCCGCCGTCCGTCCGATGATCTTGGACGGCCCGGTGGAGCCGGAGCTGAGCTGGATGATCGCGTGCTCGCTCTCGGCCGGCTGATCGCGGTAGCCGGTGACGGTCACCGCGGCCACCTCGTGGAACACCCGCAGCCCGCCGGCGATCTTGTCCGCCGACACGATCACCTGCGGGGACAGCCGGTCGGCGGCGTTGGCCACCTCGTAATCGGTGAGCCGGTGGTCGAGCAGGATGGCCTGGCCGCCGAGTTGCCAGGTGGCCAGCAGGGTGGCCACATAGCCGATCGACGGCGGCAACCGCAGTGCGGCGGCACCGCCCGGACGCAGCCCGCCGGCGGCCAGCTGCTCCCGCCGCTCGGCCACCAGCCGGCGCAGGGCGGCCCGGTCCACCGGTGCCGGGGCGGCGAAGACCAGCTGGTCGTCCGGACCGGCCAGCAGGACCTCGTCCACCCAGCCGGCGTCGGTCACCGCGGCGCCGTCCTGGGTCTGCTGTGTCGACATACGGGCTCCAACAAGAAGTCAGCCGACCGGGGGTTGATATTCGGCATAAAGCAGTTAATACAGCTGAGGAGATTCGTGGTAGCCGAGACAATACGTTAAGACAGGTGCATCGGGCTATACCCAGCTGAATCGCATTCATTGATCCGCTCATCGGTCCAAATTGTCCTTACTGCCAAGGTATCCGGGCACCGCCGAATCACCGGCTACTTTGTCGGCGAAAGCCCTTGACAAAGTCCGTACTAAGGCCATTGACTGCATCGGCGCGATCTGCGATCCGGTGAATTGGCAATTTGACTACTCGGCATGCTCGTCCGGTCGCTGTCCGCCGTCGCCTTGCCGGCGGAGCCCCGCCGAGGAGTACCGGCGGCGGTTATCGGCGCGTTCGATGAGCGCTGCCTTCGCGGGCGGTCCTAGGCTCAAGGGTGGACCCCGCGCGGCCGCGCCGAATCGATGCCGGCCCGTTCGACCCACCCCGGGAAGCGAGCACGATGGCCGACATCATCGCCTTGATCTACGAGGACCACGACTGGCTGCGCAGGCATTTCTTCTACCTCGACGAGGCCCGCACCGAGCAGGAGCTGGTCGCGATCTGGGAACCGCTGGCCAGCCGGCTGGACACCCACGCCGCGGCCGAGGAGAAGGTCTTCTATCCGGCGCTGCTGCGGGCCGGAAAGGCCGGTGATCCGGAGGACGAGACCGAGGACGCGATCACCGACCACAACAAGATCCGGGACGCCCTCCGCGACGCCCGCAACCACCGGCCGGGCAGCCCGGAATGGTACGAGGCGGTCGGCCGGGCCCGTACCGAGAACGGCGAGCACCTCGACGAGGAGGAGCGGGAGGCGCTGCCGGACTTCGCCAAGAGCGCCGGCGCCGAGCTTCGCCACGAGCTGGCGATGAAGTGGCTGCAGTTCTACCACCGGCATCCGGCCGGACGCGGGGTGGACGAGCGGGACAAGGACCCGGACGAATACCTCGAACAGCACACCGAGTAGTCCTCGGCACGTCCTGTCCTCCCCGATCGTCGCGGGCGGGCGGACCGGCGGACTGCGCTCCTCGCGGGCGGGCGGACCGGCGGACTGCCGACGGCGGGGCCGCACCGTGGGGTAACGCACCGGTTACCGCTGCCGGAACCGGCGTGTCGGTCGCCGGACCGGGCGGCCACTCGACCTAGCGTCGCAGGCGCACCAAGGAACCAAGGCAAGTACGGAGGACTTCGGCAATGGCCATTCGAATCAGCAACGACGGCAAGACTGGAATGTCGAAGATCCAGTTCGTGCTTCCCGACGACGTGCACGACGGCCCGGTGTCGGCGGTCGGCAGCTTCAACGGCTGGCAGCCGGGCGCGCACCGGCTGGTGCGGCGCAGCAACGGCACCCGCAGCGTCTCGATCACGGTGCCGGCCGGCCAGGACGTGCACTTCCGGTACCTGGCCTCGGGCGGTGTCTGGTTCGACGACCCGGACGCGCACGCGGTGTCCGAGATCGGCAGCTTCGTACGCGGCTGATCCGCCCCGCTCGCTGACCCCAGCCAGCCGGCTGGGCGCGTACCGGCCGGCCCGAGTATCACTCGTACCGGTGGCGATCAGGCCGGGACGGTAGGCTGAGGATTGGCTGAAAGAACATGCCATGGCGGTTCCATCCCGTGCGGGTTGGCCGA
>DASUAC010000250.1:0-3393 GCA_035763985.1 Jatrophihabitans sp.
CCCCGATGCCGCGGAAGAAATGACCCAGCCGGGCGCCGAGCGGGGCGCCGCCGGAGATCGCCGCGGTGCACCGGCCGCCCAGCGCGGCGCGCAGCTTGCTGTACACCAGCCGGTCGAACAGCGCGTGCTGGAGCTTGAGCAGCAGGCCGGGACCGCGTGCGTCGAGCGCCTCGGAGTACCGGATCGCCACCGACTCGGCACGGTCGAAGATCGGGCCCTTGCCGTCGGCGTGCGCCTTCTGCTTGGCGGTGTTGTAGACCTTCTCGAACACCCGGGGCACGCTGAGCACGAACGTCGGCTGGAAGGTCCCGAAGTCGGCGATCAGGTTCTTGATGTCGGCGGTGTGGCCGAGGGTGCATCCGGTGGCGACGGCGCCCAGTTCGATGACCCGGCCGAACACGTGCGCGATCGGCAGGAACAGCAGCGTCGAGGTGTTCTCGTTGAACAGGTCGGCGAGGCCGCTGACGACCTCCGACACCTCGGACAGGAAGTTGCCGTGGGTCAGCTCGCAACCCTTCGGCCGTCCGGTGGTGCCCGATGTGTAGATCAGCGAGGCCAGGTCGGCGGGCTCCGTGCCGGCCACCCGTTCGGTCACCGCATCCGCGGTGAGCCCGGCGCCGGCCGCGGTGAGTTCGGCCACCGCGCCGTCCTCGATCTGCCAGACCTGCCGCAGCTTGGGCGCCCGGTCCCGGACCTCCTCGACCAGCTTGGCGTGTTCGGCCGACTCGACCACCACCGCGACCGTTTCGGAGTCGGCGAGGATCCACTCGACCTGCTCGGCCGATGACGTCTCGTAGATGGGCACCACGACCCCACCGACGGCCAGGATCGCGAAGTCGAACAGGGTCCACTCGTAGCGGGTCTTGCTCATCAGCGCGACCCGTTCACCGCGCTGGACGCCGGCCGCGAGCAGCCCCTGGGCTACCGCGGTCACCTGCTCGGCGAACGCCCTGGCGGTGACGTCGGTCCAGCCGCTGCCGGCCGATCGGACCTGCAGCGAGACCAGATCCGGCCGGTTCGTAGCGTTGTCGAAGACGTACCGGGCGACGCTGTTCTCTCCCGGCTGCCCGGCGCTGGGAATGGTCAGCTCGCGCACCGCAGTATGCCTTTCCCTCCGCGGTGCCCCCCGGAAAGCACCGATGTCTCCTGTCATACTGCCGCAACGGCCGGTGCACCACCCCGGGAGGGCTGAACCTGCCGGGCTCTGGCGGCCGGCCGCCGCGGCGCTCACGGTAACCTGGCGCGCATGGCTGACGAGTCGACCCAGTCCATCACCATCGAGGCCAGTCCGGCCGAGGTGATGGCGGTGATCGCCGATTTCGGTGCCTACCCGCAATGGGCGGCCTCGGTGAAGTCGTGCGAGGTGACGGAGCCCGGGCCGGACGGCCGAGCCAAGCAGGTGGCGTTCAAGATCGACGCGGGCGGCATCCGGGACGAGTACGAACTGGCCTACGACTGGCAGGGCGACCAGCGGGTCAGCTGGACGCTGGTGCGCGGCCAGATGCAGAAGGCGCAGCGTGGCTCGTACACCCTGACGCCCACCGGGAGCGGCACCGAGGTCACCTACAACCTGGCGGTGGACCTGGCCATCCCGATGCTGGGCATGCTCAAGCGCAAGGCCGAGAAGATGATCATGGACACCGCCCTGAAGGAGTTGAAGAGGCGGGTCGAGAGCGGCCGGTGAGCGCCGTGCGCATCCTGCTGTTCACCGGCAAGGGTGGGGTCGGCAAGACGACCCTGGCCTCGGCAACCGCCCTCCGGCTGGCCGATCGGGGCGTCAAGACCCTGCTGCTGTCCACCGACGCGGCGCACTCGCTGGCCGACGCGCTGGGTCATTCGCTGGCGGGCCGGCCGCTGTCCGGCGAGCCGACGCCGGTGGCGCCCGGGCTGGACGCGGTGCAGCTGGACGGCCAGCACCGGCTGGAAGCCGGCTGGGCCGACATCGAGAGCTATCTGCGCCGATTCCTCAGTCAGGGCGGGGTGGATCCGGTCACCGCCGACGAGCTGACCGTGTTGCCCGGACTGGAGGAGGTGCTGGCGCTACTCGCGGTACGCGAGCTGGCCGCCGCCGGCCGGTGGGACGCGTTGGTGCTGGACTGCGCGCCGACCGCCGAGACGCTGCGGCTGCTGGCGTTGCCGGAGGCGTTCGGCTGGTACCTGCACCGGGTCTTTCCGGTGCATCGCCGGCTGGCTCGGGGGATGCGGCCGGTCTCGGCGCTGCTCGGCCGGCCGGACAGCCTGCCGCCGGACGCGGTGTTCGACGCGGTGGTCCGGCTGGCCGGCGAGCTGGCCGAGGTCCGGGCACTGCTGGCCGATCCGGCGGCCACCTCGGTGCGGCTGGTGCTGACCCCGGAGGCGGTGGTCACCGCCGAGGCCCGGCGTACCTACACCGCGCTCGCGCTCTACGGCTACCAGGTGGACGAGGTGCTGGTGAACCGGGTGTTTCCCACCGCCGAGCGGGACGGCTCGGCCGAGCGGGACGTCTCGGCCGGTCAGGACGGTTCGGCCGGTCTCGCTCGGCAGGACCGTTCGGCCGGGCAGCACGGCTCGTCCTGGCAGCACGGCTGGGTCCAGGCCCAGCGGCGGCAGCTGGCCGCGATCGAGGAATCCTTCGCCGGACTCACCGTGCGCACCGTCGGCTACCGGCCGGCCGAACCGGTCGGCTCCGAGCCGCTGCGGTCGGTCGCCGAGGAGTTGTACGGACAGCTGCCGGGAACCGATCCCGCCACCGCGGCACCGGCCGGGCAGTCGCTGTCGGTCCGGGCGGTGGGGGAGCTGGAGTTCGAACTCACCCTGCCGCTGCCGCTGGCCGAACGCAGCGAGGTCGCGGCCAGCCGCAGCGGTGACGAGTTGATCGTCACGGTGGCCGGGCACCGGCGCATCCTGGCGTTGCCCAGCGTGTTGCGGCGCTGCCGGGTCACCGGTGGGTCGGTGTCCGACGGCCGGCTCCGGCTGCTGTTCGAGCCCGATCCGGCGCTGTGGCCGGCATGACCGAGGCAGGCCCGCTGGGCGAGGAGGCGGCCCGGCTGCTCGGCGCCGCGCAGGACTGGCTGCATCGGGTGATGCTGGACCCGGCGACCGCGAAGGTGGCCACCGGGTCCCCGGAATGCTGCTGGTGCCCGCTCTGCCAGCTGATCGCCACTGCCCGGGGTGGCCGGCCGGAACTGGCCGAGCGGCTGTCCGAGGCGCTCGGTGCGATGACCGAACTGCAGGCCGCGCTGGCCGGCCTGTTGCGGTGGGCCGCCGAGCCTGCGGCTGCCGGCGCGCCGGAGCCCGAGCGGCCGGCCCGGACGGTGCACCGGATCGACCTGTCCGGCGAAGGTTCAGCCGAGCCGGCTAGCCCAGC
Organism: Jatrophihabitans sp.; assembly: GCA_035763985.1. GTDB lineage: Bacteria > Actinomycetota > Actinomycetes > Mycobacteriales > Jatrophihabitantaceae > Jatrophihabitans_A. The sequence continues at coordinate 3,347 of DASUAC010000250.1, forward strand.
CCAGCCGGCTACCGCAGCCGAGCCGGCTACCGCAGCCGAGCCGGCTA
>DASUAC010000251.1:0-2328 GCA_035763985.1 Jatrophihabitans sp.
GCCTCGGCCGAGGACGGCTTCGTGCTGCTGGAATCCATCGTCTCGATCGGCCTGATCGTGATCATGATGGCCGGCCTGACCACGTTCTTCGTGAACGTGACCAGCGTGACCAACGTGCTGCGGGGCAAGCAGTCGGCGACCATGCTGGCCGATCAGGTGATCGACCAGATCCGGGCGATGCAGCCGTCGGACACCTACGTCGGACGGAGCACCACTGCGGTGAACGCGGAGTGGACCGCGGCGACGGCGGCAGTCGCGAGCTCGCTGGTGAACATGACCAAGATGAGCGATGACTCGGGATCGCCGGCCAAACTGGCCATGACCACCACCCAGACCATGAGCCGGGTCAGCCTCACCGCCACCAACTACCTCGGTGCGTGTGCCGTTCCGGTGGACCCGGCCGACGGCACCACGTGTACGAACACCTGGCCGAACACCGTGGCCACCGCCAACTACCTGCGCGCGGTGGTCGCGGTGACCTGGCCGGACAAGCGGTGCACCGGCGGCACCTGCAGCTACGTCACCGCCACCCTGCTCAGCACCGACAGCGACCCCGACTTCCTGCTCAACCAGACGCCACCGGCCGCTCCGGTCATCAATGACCCGGGCAACCAGACCTCGGCCATCAACGACGACGTCAGCCTGCAGGTATCGCTGGTGGGTACCGGGGTCACCCCGATCACCTGGAGTTCCTACGTCAACGGCGTGGACACCCTGCCGGCCGGCCTGGCCATCGACAACACCGGCCTGATCAGCGGCACCCCGCAGGGCCCGGTGACCAGCGGCAGCGGCCAGTCGGTCACCCTGAGCGCCACCGACGCGTTCGGCCGTACCGACACCAGTACCTTCTACTGGAAGATCCTCGCCGACCTGGTGCCGTCCGGGCCGAGTCCGTACACCGGTCCGGTGGGCGTGGCCGTCGGCACCATCCAGCTCACCGTCACCGGCGGCGCCGGCTCCCCGTACACCTGGAGCGTGCCGTCGACCGGCCAGTCCGGCGCGCTGCCGGCCGGGCTGTCGCTGTCCAGCGGCGGCGCCATCACCGGCACCCCGACCGTCGCCGGCACCTTCAACAGCACCATCACCGTGCAGGATTCCGCCGGCCGGACCCGGCAACTGCCGTACGTCTTCAACATCCTCGCACCACCCAGCCTCACCCTGCTGGAGTCCAGCTACCGGATAGTGCAGAAGTGGGCCGTCGCCGCCCAACCGGTCACCTACACCTGTCCGACCAGCGCCTGCACCTTCACGCTGGCGGCCGGCGCGCCGGGTGGGCTGAAGCTGAGCAGCACGCCGACCGGCGCCGGCACCGCCTCGGTGGCGGTGACCGACACCGGCGGCACGGTGTACCTGGTCGGCGCCATCACCGGTGCCGCGAACACCTATACGGTCAAGCTGACCCCGACCGACACCCGGTACAACCGCACCGGCACCGTCGTGCAGGCCAGCTGGGTGGTGACCGCGCCCGGCAACGACTTCACCAACCTGACCGTGAACCGCGGCGCGTCGGTCAGCAAGCAGCTGAACTACACCTGCGTGTCGTCCTGCATCATCAGCTTCGACAGCGTGCTGACCACCGACCCGACCGTCTCGCTCAGCGGCAACTACCTGGCCACCGGCGCGCTGCTGCCGTCGCAGACCAGCATCTCCGAGTCGGCCGGCACCGGCACCTTCTACGTCTCCGGCAGCCCGGCGGCCACCGACACGCCCGGCAAGTACACCGTCACGCTCACCATGACCGATGCCAGCGGCGCTGCCAGCACCCGTACCGCGACCTGGACGGTGAACTGATGCGCAGGCTCACCGCGTTGATCGGCCGCAGGCTGCCGCCGGATGCCCGCGAGCGCGGCACCAGCCTGATGGAGATGGTGGTCGGCATGGGCCTGCTGGGGGTGTTCCTGGCGGTGTTCACCGGCAGCATGGTCTCGGTCTACCAGGCCTCCAACCACACCGAGTCGGTCACCGTCAGCGCCGGCCAGCTCAACGCCGCGTTCCTCCGGCTGGACAAGCTGGTGCGCTACGCCTCCGCGATCAGCACCCCGTCCAGTACGGCGAATGCGGCCGGCAACTACTACGTCGAGATCCAGGCGACCAACTCGGGCAGCACGGTGTGCACCCAGCTGCGGCTGAACACCGGCACCGGGGTGCTGGCCCAGCGCAGCTGGCAGGTGCCCACCTCGGGCACCGCGACCAACATCAGCTCGTTCGGCGCGCTGGCCAGCGGCCTGCAGCCCGACGGCCAGCCGTTCGTGCTGGTGCCCAACGGCAGCGTCGACTTCGAGCAGCTCACCTTCAATCTGCAGTCCAGCCTGGGCAACACCGCCAACT
>DASUAC010000252.1:0-6721 GCA_035763985.1 Jatrophihabitans sp.
CACACGCTGCTGGCCGAGCGCTGGCCGGCCAAGCCCACCGACCTGGACTCGCTCGCCCGGTTCGGCCGGGCGGGCTACCACGGCGTCAAGGCGATCGCGCTGTCCATGCTGCGCTGCGGCTTCCAGCTCGCCGAATGGAACGGCCTGACGGCCGGATCGCAGCCTGCCGAGGGCCTGATCCGGCTGCTGGCCACCGTGCACGGCACGTTCCGGCCGGCCGCGGAGATCGACGTCCCGAGCTTCGTCCAGGCCCAGGCCGCGCTGCCGGAGATCCAGGCGCTGGCGCTGCCGGACGCGGTGGCCGAGCTGACCCGCCGCTACCTGGACGCGCTGGACCAACCCGCCGCGGACGAACCCGCCGCGGACCAGCCGGCCGTGGACCAGCCCGCCGGTACGACGACCCAGCCGACGACCGCAACCGAACCGACAACAGCACCGGAACTGAGCAGCGCAATCAAGGTGACCGCGCTGGCAACCGCGCCGCGGCCGTCCGGCCTGGCCGGCGCCTGGCGGGACATCGCCTCGATGGTCACCGAACTGGTCGACCACGCCACATCGGCCCGGGGGCTGGCGCTGCCTACCGGGGCGCCCGGTTCCCGTGCCGAGCAGGTCGCCGGCGCGGTCCGGCACCTGCGCAGCTACGGCGACTACCTGGCCGGCGCGGCCGACCTGCAGTCGGTGGCGCTGCGGCTGTTCGCGCTGCACGCCGCCCACCGGGCGATGCTGCCGGTCGACGCCCAGGTCGATCAGCCGATCGAGTTGATCCAGGTGAGCTCGGACACCCGCACCCTGCTGGACCCGAACCGCAGCACCGCCGCCAGCAAGCTCACCGGCATGCAGCTGGATCATTTCGGCGCGTTCCTCAAGCGTTCTTGGCGCTCCAACGACTGGATGTGGGGACGGCTGGACGGCGCCGGCTGGCTGACCCACCTGCTCCTCGACCCACGCCGGATCAACGCGGTGGCCACCGCCAAGGACGGCTCCCGAGTGACCGGTTTCCTCGACCAGCTCAGCGGCATCGGCGTCCCGCAACCGCCCGCCGGTACCGGCATCCCGGTCGGGCCGTCGGCAGACGGCACGCAGCAACTGCTGAACCTGAACAGCATCCGGGCCGAACTCGCCTTCCTGGACGACGCCGCGGTGCCGGTGCCGGCCAGCCTGCCACTGACCGCGCTGTGGGTGTCCCAGGGCCGGCAGCAGCAGGTTGCCGCCGAGGAACTCGCAGTGCTGGCCGGGACGATCCTGGACAACGCGGCCCAGGAGTCGCCGACCGCGGCCGCCCGCAACTGGGCCGGCACGGTGCAGGAGACGACCGACCGGCAGGCCGCCGCGGCCACCCTGCTCACCGCCTGCCCGGTGCCGGACGAGCGGGTGATGGACGAACTGGGCACCCCGCTGATGGTGCGTACCGCGGCCAAGGCGGCGGCCGTGACGGCCGCCGCGGTGAACTCCATGCCGCAGGTGCCGGGCCCGGTCCGTCCGTTCACCACCACCGTGCGCACGATCACCCTGGCCGGCTACCGGGTGACCAACCTGGTCCAGGCCTGGCCACGCCGGATGATCCTGGCCGGCCTGGCGTTGCTGCTGGTCGGCTGCCTGCTGGCCACCGGGCAGTCCGCCGTGTTCGGGCTGTCCGGTGCGCTGATCGCCGCGGTCGGCGGGTACCTGCTGGTCTTCGGCGCGTGGCAGACCAGCCGCGCGGTGCTGGCCGCCGTGCTGGCAGCCACCGCGGTCGGCGGCGCGGCCGCCCTCACCTTCCCGTCCGTCCGGGGCGGGCTGTTCGGAGTGTCCGGCCAGCGGGAGGGCTGGCTGAACGAGCGGGTGTTCTGGCTGGGGTCGCAGTGGTGGCATCCGCTGCTCGGCCTGGGCGTGCTGCTCACGGTGCTGGCGTTGCTGGGCGTGCTGTTCGCCCGGCACGGACGGTCCCGGCCACTGATCCACCGGCTGCCGCAGTGGCTGGTGGTCGCCGGCGCCGCGCTGATCGCGCTCGCGGTGGTCGCCCTGCTCGCGATCATGCTGGCTATTAAAGGTAGTTAAGGATTGGACCTTCCTTCGAGGGACGTTGCTAGGCTGCGCCGAAGTAGCCGACAAATCCTCTCGAAAGGTTCTTTGTGAGCACGGTAGCCGTTTCCTCCCGTCCGCTCGTGCTGGCCGACCTGATCCCGGGTGGCCGGGTCCGCGATGCCGTCGTGGTGTTGTCCGCCGCGGGGCTGACCGGGTTGTGCGCGCAGATCAGCATCCACACGCCGCTCTCGCCGGTGCCGTTCACCCTGCAGACCTTCGCGGTGCTGCTGGCCGGCGCGGCGCTCGGATCGCTGCGCGGGACCCTGTCGATGCTGCTGTACCTGATCGCCGGCGGCCTCGGGCTGCCCTGGTTCGCGCACCGCAGCGCCGGCTGGGGCGGCCCGTCCTTCGGCTACGTCCTCGGCTTCGTGCTGGCTGCCGCGGTGGTGGGCTGGTTGTCCGAGCGCCGGGCCGACCGGTACGTGCTGAGCACCGCCGCCCAGTTCGTGCTCGGCAGCGCGCTGGTGTACCTGGTCGGGGCCGGCTGGCTGGCTGCCGACCTGCACCTGTCGGCCGGCCAGGCGTTCGCGCTGGGGATACGGCCGTTCCTGGTCACCGACGCGATCAAGGCGGCGCTGGCCGCGCTCGCCCTGCCGAGCGCCTGGAGCCTGATCGGCAGCCGCGGCCGATAGGCCGTTGCGGGTGATGTGCAGCCGGCCGGGTACCGATTACCTTCGGCTGGCCGGCCGACCAGGCGTTCAGGGCGTTCAGGGCGTTCAGGTCGGAGGTCCACGTCGGCAGTGGCATGCCGGCCTACCCTGCCAGCGACTGCAGCAGCAGGCTGGTCGAGGCCACCACGACCCACAGCGCCAGGCCGAGCAGCAGCGGCCGGGCACCGGTCCGGCGCAGCTCCCGAACGTCGAGGGACAACCCCACCGCGGTGAGCGCGGTCGTGATGAGGAAGCCGGCCGCGGTGCGCGACAGCCGCAGCGCCGGATCCGGCAGCAGGCCGGCGCTGTGCACGGCTGCGAGCAGCAGGAACCCGACCAGGAACCACGGGACCAGCCGCACCGCGCGCAGCCGGAGTGACCCGCCACCACGACCAGCCGTCCGCACCGAGAAGACCAGGGCGATCGGGACGATCATCAGCGTCCGGGTCAGCTTGACCACGACCGCGTAGTCGGTCGCCGACCGCCCGTAGGCCGAGGCGGTGGCCACCACCGAGGACGTGTCGTTCACGGCGGTGCCGGCGAACAGGCCGAACTGGTGCTGACTCAGGCCGAGCGCGTGGCCGAGCGGCGGGAAGGCCAGCAGCGCCGCGATGTTGAACAGGAAGACCGTCGAGACGGCGTAGCCGACGTTGTGCGCCCTGGCCCGGATGACCGGGCTGATCGCGGCGATCGCCGAGGCTCCGCAGATGGCCGTACCCACTCCGATCAGGGTCGTCAGCTCGCCGTCGATGCCGAGCCACCGGCGGAGCAGCACCGCCGCCGCGGCGCAGGCCAGCATGGTGCCCAGCATCACCGGCAGCGACGAGACGCCGATCTGCGCGATCCGGCCGAGCGACAGCTGCGCCCCCAGCGCGACGACGGCAAGTTGCAGCAGCAGCGTCTTGCTGCCCTCGACACCCGGACGTGCCGAGCGGGGCAGCCGGCCGCTGAGCGCGACGACCAGCCCGAGGAGCAGGCCGATCGCCGCCGGGCCGAGGACCGGCACCAGGCGTCCGAGGACCGTGGCGCAGCCCGCGAGCAGCGTGGCCAGGACGACTCCGGGTACCAGCCGGACGGCGCGCCGGGCACGTGCCGGCGGCTCGCCGTCCACGCCGGGGCGGGTCCGCAGAATGCCGTCCACAGGTTGACCTTGGCAGCCGGGCGCCGGATGTCGCTAGCCGGGGGTCGGCTTCCGCGGCCACAGGGCAGGGCTATGGCCGCTCACCGGAATCCTCAGCCTGGCACCGTGCCCGAGAATCCTCAGCCTGGCACCGTGCCCGAGAATCCAGCCTGGCACCGTGCCCGAGAATCCAGCCTGAAATGGCGCAGGCCCCGGGTTCCCGGGGCCTGCGATGGGGTGAGTGACGGGGCTCGAACCCGCGACATCCTGGACCACAACCAGGTGCTCTACCAGCTGAGCTACACCCACCATGGCGCTCCTCGGCGGCGGTGCCGCAGCCGGAGCGACGTCAGTCTACCGTTCCCTCCGGGCTGGTCACGACCGGGTAAGCGGGGGTCTGGCCGGCGGTTTCGGCGAGCACCGCCGCGGCGGCCGCGGTCGCCTCCTCGCTGCTCGGGCCGGGCGGCGGGACGAAAACGGTCGAGCGGTAGTAGCGCAGCTCCTGCACGCTCTCGTGGATGTCGGCCAGTGCCCGATGGGCCAGCCCCTTGGCCGGCTGGGCGAAGTACACCCGGCGGTACCAGCGCCGGGTCAGCTCCTTGATCGAGGAGACGTCGATCATCCGGTAGTGCAGGAAGTTGTCCAGCTCGGGCATGTCCCGGGCGATGAAGCCCCGGTCGGTGGCGATCGAGTTGCCGCACAGCGGCGCGGTGCGCGGCTCGGCGATGAACCGCCCCAGGTAGTCGAGCAGCTGCCGCTCGGCCTCGCCGAGGGTCACCGTGGAGCAGCGCACCAGCTCGGTCAGGCCGGAGCTGTCGTGCATCTGCCGGACGAACGGCACCATGGTGTCCAGCACGTCGTCGGCGCAGTTGATCACGATGTCGAGCCCCGCGTCGAGCATGTTCAGCTCACCGTCGGTCACCAGCACCGCGATCTCGATCAGTGCGTCCCGGCTCAGCTCCAGCCCGGTCATCTCGCAGTCGATCCAGACCAGCCGATCGTCCTTGCTCTGCAGTTCCGTCACACTCGGAGCCTAATGGTCTGGTATCGGGTAGGCCGGTTAGCCTAGCTTCCGGTGTCATCAGCGGGCTCGTCCGGGCCGTGCCAAGCCCGGACGTTGGAGGAGGGTGCGACGTGGAACGCAAGCTGCTCAGCGCGGCCGAACTGGACCGGGTGCGTGAGGAACTGTCCAGCGAGTGGCTGGTGGACCCGCATGAGCTGTTGCGAACCGTGGAGTTCCCGGCGTTCCTGACCGCGGTGCGCTTCATCGACGAGCTGGCGCCGATCGCCGAGCGGCTGGACCACCACCCGGACCTGACCTTGAGCTGGCGGACCGTGACGCTGCGGCTGGCCACCCACTCGGCCGGCGGGGTGACCGAGTACGACGTGGCGCTCGCCCGGGAGCTGGAGCCGGTCATCGACCGGCTGAGCTGACCCGGCGGCCGGACGCGCGAGCGCGTTATTGTGGGTTTGCGGCCGTCGGACAGCGCGCGGGCCGTGCAGGCCAGACTGGCGAAGCGGGTATCACCGATGACCGAACAGCAACGCGGCGCGGATCCCGGCCCGGCCGAGGACGCTGACCCCGCCGGCATCGAGACCGGATCGGCGCCGCAGCCGCTGGACTTTCCCGGCGCGGACTCCGAACCGCCCGGCCGGCCGGACGGCGACCAGGATCCGGACGAGCCCGGGTCCTAGCCGGCCGCCGGTTGCCGCCCGACGCAGCACCCCGGCCCGACCCCGCACACCGGCTCCGGCCCACCGCACCGCCGGCCTGACGCCGGCGATCGCTCCGACGGCTCAGCAAAGCAGCGGTCACCCGACGGCTCAGCAATCAGCCGTTGCCGGACGGCTCAGCATCAGCCGTCGCTCGCCGGCTCTCGGCAAGCCCCAGACAAGCTCAGCGGAGGAGAACCATGCAGGCACTTACCTGGCAGGGCAATCAGAACGTGCAGGTGACCGAGGTGCCGGATCCGCAGATCCAGGAACCGACCGACGCGATCATCCGAGTCACCTCCACCGCCATCTGCGGCTCGGACCTGCACCTGTACGGCGTGCTCGGTCCGTTCCTCAAGCCCGGCGACGTGCTGGGTCACGAGGCGATGGGCGTGGTCGAGGAGGTCGGCAGCGGCGTCGGCAACCTGCGCGCCGGTGACCGGGTGGTGGTCCCGTTCAACATCTCCTGCGGCTCGTGCTGGATGTGCTCCAGGCAGCTGTACGCGCAGTGCGAGACCACCCAGGTCCGCTCGGAGGGCAAGGGCGCCTCGCTGTTCGGCTACACCTCGCTCTACGGTTCGGTGCCCGGCGGCCAGGCCGAATACCTGCGGGTGCCGCAGGCGCATTTCGGCCCGGTGAAGGTGCCGGCCGGCCCCCCGGACGAGCAGTTCCTGTTCCTGTCCGACAACCTGCCGACGGCCTGGCAGGCGGTCGCCTTCGCCGACGTCCAGCCCGGCAGCACGGTGGCCGTGGTGGGGCTCGGCCCGGTCGGCCAGTTCGCCGTCCGGATCGCCAAACACCTCGGTGCGGAAAGGGTGATCGGCGTCGACCTGGTGCCCGAGCGGCTGGCGCTTGCTGCCAAGTACGGCGCCGAGACGCTGGACCTGACCCAGGTCGAGGACGTGGCCGACGCGTTGATCGAGATGGTGGACGGGCGCGGCCCGGACGCGGTGATCGAGGCGGTCGGCATGGAGTCGCACGGCCAGCACGGGACCGCGCTGGTGCAGAAGATGACCGGGCTGCTGCCCGACGCGATCGCCCAGCAGGTCACCGACCGGTTCGCCATCGACCGGCTGGACGCGCTGAACGCCGCGCTCAAGGGCGTCCGGCGTGGTGGCACCGTCTCGGTGGTCGGCGTGTACGGCGGTGAGATCGACCCGCTGCCGATGATGGA
>DASUAC010000253.1:0-4600 GCA_035763985.1 Jatrophihabitans sp.
CGGCCCGCAGCTGTCCGGTGAGACCTCGTTCATGCGGCTGCTCGACCGGCAGGCGCCGGGCCTGCTGCCGTGGCACCGCCAGGAGGCCGCCGCGCTGCCCGCTGCCCATGCCACCACGGTGCTGGCGGTCACCTTCGACGGCGGCGCGCTGATCGCCGGCGACCGGCGGGCCACCATGGGCAACCTGATCGCCCAGCGCGACATCGAGAAGGTCTGTCAGGCCGACGAATACTCCGCGGTTGCCTTCGCCGGCACGGCCGGCACCGCGATCGATCTGGTTCGCCTGTATCAGGTGGAACTGGAGCACTACGAGAAGATCGAGGGCGTCCCGCTCACCGTGGACGGCAAGGTGAACAAGCTCGGCACCATGGTGCGCGCCAACCTCGGCATGGCGATGCAGGGCCTGGCAGTGGTACCGCTGTTCGCCGGGTTCGACCTCGACGCCGGCACGGGCAGGATCTTCACCAGCGACGTCACCGGCGCGATGGACGAGAACCGGTCCTACCTGGCGGTCGGCTCCGGCTCGTACTTCGCCAAGTCCTCGCTGAAGAAGCTCTACCGGCCGGGGCTGCCGGAGCAGCACGCCGCCCGGGTCTGCGTCGAGGCGCTGTACGACGCGGCCGACGACGACACCGCCACCGGCGGCCCGGACCTGGTCCGCGACATCTACCCGGTGCTGGCCGCGCTCACCGCCGAGGGCTACCGGCGCTATTCCGACGCCGAGGTCGGCGCGATCGCCCGCGCGGTGGTCGCCGACCGGAGCGCCTCGGCCACCGGCTGAGCCGCAGCCCCGCTCTAGGAAACCCGCTCTACCAAACCCGCTCTACCCAAACCCGCTCTACCAAACCCGCTCTACCAAACCCGCTCTACGAACCCGATCTTTCGAAGAAACCCGCGAAGCCCGCGAAAGGTTTGCCGCATGACCGGATCGACCGCCCGGCTGAGCAGCGTCGTGTTCGACTGCCCGGATCCGCAACTGCTCGCGCGGTTCTACCAGGATCTGCTGGGTTACCGGCTCCAGCAGGCCGACGACGACTGGGTGAGCATCGCCGGCGATGACGGCCATCGGCTGTCGTTCCAGCGGATCAGCAACTACCAGGCACCCACCTGGCCGGTCGGCCGGCGGCCGCAGCAGGTGCACCTGGACCTGGTGGTCGACGACCTGGCCGCGGCACACGACCGCGCGCTGGCGGCCGGTGCGTCCCCGCTGGGTGCGGTGGCCGTCCACTCCGACGAGTCGTTCCAGGTGTATGCCGACCCGGCGGGGCATCCGTTCTGCCTGATCCAGCAGGCCGAAAAGTAGCCGGTCGTACTCAGCGCACCGCGATCGCGTACTCGGCCCGCGGCACGATCTCGCCGATCACCGGTGCGCCCGGCAACTCCCCCACGACCAGCAGGCCGCCGCTGGTCTGGGCGTCGGCGAGCAGCAGCAACTCCTCCTCGCCGACGGCCGCGGCCAGTTCCGGTGCCACCCAGTCCAGGTTGCGCCGGGTGCCGCCGCTGACGTAGCCGCCCCGCACCGACTGCCGGGCGCCGTCCAGGTACGGCACCGCGGCCGCGTCCAGCACCGCCGAGACGCCGGACGCCCGGGCGAGCTTGTACAGGTGCCCGAGCAGGCCGAAGCCGGTGACGTCGGTGGCCGCTCGGATCCCGGCCGCCAGCGCCTGCTCGGCGGCGTCCCGGTTCAGCGTGGTCATGCACTCGATCGCCTGCTCGAACACCTCGCCGGTGGCCTTGTGCCGGTTGTTGAGCACCCCCACGCCGAGCGGTTTGGTGAGGCTGATCGGCAGGCCGGGCCTGGCCGCGTCGTTGCGCAGCAGCCGGTTCGGGTCGGCCAGCCCGGTGACCGCCATCCCGTACTTCGGCTCCGGATCGTCGATGCTGTGGCCGCCGCCGACCGCGCAGCCGGCCTGCCGGGCCACGTCCAGGCCGCCCCGGAGCACCTCGCGCAGCAACTCGGCCGGCAGCGTGTCGCGCGGCCAGCCGACCAGGTTCAGCGCGACCAGCGGCCGGCCGCCCATCGCGTACACGTCGGACAGCGCGTTCGCCGCGGCGATCCGGCCCCAGTCGTAGGCGTCGTCGACCACCGGGGTGAAGAAGTCGGCGGTGCTCACCACCGCGGTGCGCTCGTCCAGCACCAGCACCGCGGCATCGTCACCGTCGTCCAGCCCGACCAGCAGGCCCGCCTGCCCGGCCAGCCCGCGGACCGCCTCCTCCAGCTCGCCCGGCGGGATCTTGCAGGCACAGCCGCCGCCGTGCGCGTACTGGGTCAGTCGGATCCGGGTGGTCACGCCGCTCACGTTAGTCATCACCCGCTAGCGTGATCGGCGGAGGCGTACAGGTGCCTGGTGGCCCTCCCGGTCTTCAAAACCGGTGAAGCCGAGGATCTCGGCTTGGCGGGTTCGATTCCCGTCCGTCTCCGCCAGACGTTTCGTCGCACGAGGGGGACGCATGGCGCAGCCGGACCGGCGCCGCCAGGTGCCGCGGATGGACGCGGTGCTGGCCGACCCGCGGCTGGCCGGGGCGATCAGCCGGCTCGGCCGGCCGGCGGTGAAGGAGCTGGCCCGCGCGGTGCTCGAGGAGGTACGAGCCGGCCGGCTGCCGTCCGAGGCGACGGTGCCCGAGCTGATCGCCCGGCTGCCGAGCCAGCCGACCAGCCTGCGACCGGTGCTGAACGCGACCGGGGTGCTGCTGCACACCAATCTGGGCCGGGCGCCGCTGTCCGACGCGGCCATGGCCGCGCTGGCGGTGGCGCGCGGCTACACCGACGTGGAGTACGACCTGGCCACCGGCGCCCGGGCCGGCCGCGGCCGGGGAGCACTGGCCGCGCTGCACCGGGCGGTGCCGGACGCCGGTGCCGTGCTGGTGGTGAACAACGGGGCCGCCGCGCTGCTGCTGGCCGTGCTGGTGCTCGCCGCCGGCCGGCCGGTGCTGCTCAGCCGCGGTGAGCTGGTGGAGATCGGCGACGGGTTCCGGCTGCACGAGCTGATCGGCTCGGCCGGCATCCGGATCCGGGAAGTGGGCACCACCAACCGCACCCGGCTGGCCGACTATGCCGACGCGCTCGGCGTGGACGCCCGCGAGCCGAGCGAGCCGGATGCCCGGGCCGGCTGCGTGCTCAAGGTGCACCCGAGCAACTTCCGGATCCGCGGCTTCACCGCGGCGGCCGGGGTGGCCGAGCTGGCCGGGCTGGGCCTGCCGGTGCTGGTGGACGTGGGCAGTGGGCTGCTCCGCCCGGATCCGGTGCTGCCGGACGAGCCGGACGTGACCTCGGCGCTGCGCGCCGGGGCCGCGGTGGTGACCTGCAGCGGGGACAAGCGGCTCGGCGGCCCGCAGGCCGGCCTGCTGTTCGGCGAGGCCGAGCTGATCGGTGAGATCCGGCGGCATCCGATGTACCGCGCGCTGCGGGTGGACAAGCTCACCCTGGCCGCGCTGGAGGCCAGCCTGATCGGTCCCCGGCCGCCGGTCGCGCGGTTCCTGCACGCCGACCCGGCCGTCCTGCGGGTCCGCTGCGACACGGTGGCGGCGGCGCTGCGGCCGGCGGTCGCTGCCGAGGTGGTGCCGGCCGACGGTGCGGTCGGCGGCGGCGGCGCGCCCGAGCAACCGTTGCCGGGTTGGGCGATCGCGCTGCCCGCCGAGTACGCCGACCGGTTGCGGGCCCAGCAGCCGCCGGTGGTCGGCCGGGTCGAGCGCGGACGCTGCCTGCTCGACCTGCGCTGCGTACCGGAGCCGGACGACGAGCTGATCATCCGGGCGGTCCTGGCCGTCGCCGGCTCGACCGGGGCCTGAGGCGATGCACGTCGTCGCCACCGCCGGTCATGTCGACCACGGCAAGTCCACCCTGGTGCGGGCGCTCACCGGCATGGAGCCGGACCGGTGGGCCGAGGAGCGCCGGCGCGGCATGACCATCGACCTGGGCTACGCCTGGACCACGCTGCCGTCCGGCGCCGAACTGGCCTTCGTCGACGTACCCGGCCACCAGCGGTTCATCGGCAACATGCTGGCCGGCCTCGGCCCGGCACCGGCGGTGCTGTTCGTGGTCGCCGCGGACGAGGGCTGGTCCCGGCAGTCCGCCGAGCATCTGGCCGCGGTGCACGCGCTCGGGCTGCGGCACGGCCTGCTGGCGGTGACCCGCAGCGATCTGGCCGATCCGGGACCGGCACTGGCCGACGGGCTGAGCCGGATCGCCCGGTCCAGTCTGGGCGAGGTGGCCGGCCTGCCGGTCTCCGGTGTCACCGGAGCCGGCCTGGCCGAGCTGCGCGAGGCGCTGGACGAGCTGGTGGCCCGGTTGCCGGCACCGGATCCGGCCGGCCGGATCCGGTTGTGGGTGGACCGGTCGTTCACCGTCCGGGGCAGCGGCACGGTGCTCACCGGAACCCTCGGCGCGGGCACCGTACGAGTGGGCGACACCCTTCAATTGCAAGGCAAATCCGTCACCGTACGGGCCGTGCAGAGCCTGAACCAGCCGCGCCAGGCGGCCGCCGCGGTGGCCCGGGTGGCACTGAATGTGCGCGGGGTCGGCCGGCACGAGGTGCGCCGCGGCGACGTGCTGCTCAGCCCGGACGCCTGGCACTGCACCTCGGTGCTGGACGTCCGGCTG
>DASUAC010000254.1:0-3578 GCA_035763985.1 Jatrophihabitans sp.
CGGCCAGATCCAGACGAGCACCTCGCTGGCCGGGATCGCCGGACCGGGGCTGGCCGGGCTGCTGGTGGGGGTGCTGACCGCGCCGGTCACGCTGACCGCGGACGCCGTCTCCTACCTCTGCTCGGCCGCCGGGCTGCTGACCATCAAGCAGCGGGAGGCGGAACCGGAGCGGCCGGAGGTCCGCCGGTCCATCCGGGCCGACATCGCCGAGGGACTGCACGCGGTGTACGGCCAGAGCATCCTGCGGTCGTTGCTGTCGCAGTCGGCGACCTTCAACTTCTTCCAGAACGCCTTCATCACCGTCTTCGTGGTGTACGCCATCCGCGACCTGCACCTGAGCCCGCTCAAGCTGGGCATCGTCATCGGCGCGATCTCGGTCGGCGGCGTCGCCGGTGCGACGGTGGCCAACCGGGTACGGCTGGGGATCGGCTTCGGCCGCACGGTGCTGATGACCACCATCTTCGCCGCGATCTGCCCGTCGCTGCTGCTCCTGCCGCGGGGCAACGGCGCGCTGACCATCGTGCTGCTGATCCTGATCGAGGCGATGTTCGGCTTCAACGTGCTGGTGTTCAACGTCAACACCATCACCTTGCGCCAGACCGTCACCCCGAACCGGCTGCTCGGCCGGATGAACGCCAGCTACCGGCTGGTGCTGTTCGGCACCGGCCCGATCGGCGCGGTGCTCGGTGGCTGGCTCGGCTCGGCCGTCGGCCTGCGCCCGGCACTGGTCATCGCGGCGATCGCGTTGCTGGTGCCGGCGCTGTGGATCTTCTTCTCACCGGTCTTCCGGCTCAAGGACATGCCGGACGGGCCGCTGGAGGACCGGGCGGTGCACGCATGAGCGGCAACCGTCGCAGCAAAGGCACGCAGTTAGCAAGGCATTGGTCACCAGAGGAATGGATACGCCCATGACCACCCAGCCATCGCTTCAAGGTAGCCTGTCCGCCGCACAGCGGGAGGCGCTGTCAGCCCGGCTGCGCAAGGGCCGCTCCGGCAGCTCGGGCGCGATCCCCCGGCGCGAGCCCTCGGTCACCGACCTGCCGCTGTCGTTCGCCCAGGAACAGCTGTGGTTCATCGACCAGTTCCACAGCCTGCCCACCTACAACATCCCCGGTTTGCTGCGTTTCCGCGGCGAACTCGACGCCGTGGCGCTGACCAATGCCCTCACCGCGCTGCTGGCCCGGCACGAGACGCTGCGTACCCGGCTGGTCGCCAACGAGCTGGGCCAGCCCCGGCAGCTGATCGACCCGCCGCCGCCGGCCGAGGTGCCCCGGCTGGACCTCAGCGCCGAGCCGGACCCGGAGGCGAGGCTCACCGAGATCGCCGAGGCGGAGGCGCTGAAGACCTTCGACCTGGCCCGCGGCCCGTTGCTGCGCACCCAGCTGGTGAAGCTGTCCGACACCGACCACGCGCTGCTGTTGTGCGTCCATCACACCGTCTTCGACGGCTGGTCGTTCGGGGTGCTGCTGCGCGAACTGGCCGCCTACTACGAGCAGGAGCTCACCGGTACGCCGGCCGGCCTGCCGGAGTTGCCGATCCAGTTCGCCGATTACGCCCTGTGGGAACGGCAACGGCTGCAGGGCTCGGCGCTGGACGAGCTGGTCGGTTACTGGCGCGACAAGCTGGCCGGGTTCGAGACCGTGCAGATGCCGACCGACCGGCCGCGCCCGGTTGCCGCCGATCATGACGGCCGGATCGCCACCATGGATCTCGGTGCCGAGGTGCTCGACCAGCTGCGGGCGATGGCGAAGCGGGAGGGCACCACCCCGTGCGTGGTGTTGCTGGCCAGCCTGCAGGCGCTGATGCACCGCTACACCGGTCAGACCGACATCACGGTGGGGACGGCGAGCGCCAACCGCAGCCGCAGCGAGCTCGGCCCGCTGATCGGCTTCCTGGTCAACACGCTGCCGATCCGCACCGACGTGTCGGGCAATCCCACGTTCGCGCAACTGCTGGCGCAGGTGCGCGACACCACGGTGGCCGCCTACTCGCACCAGGAGCTGCCGTTCGCGAAGCTGGTGGAGGTGCTGCAGGTCGAGCGCGACCCCAGCCGGGCACCGGTCTTCCAGGTCGGGCTGACCTTCGCCGAGGCGGCCGAGCCGATGCAGCTGACCGGGGTCAGCCTGGAGCTGCAGCTGCCCCGGCTGCTGGCCGCCAAGTTCGACCTGAACTTCTTCATCGAGGCGCGCGACGGCCGGCTGCTGTTCGAGCTCTCCTACCCGCCGGCGCTCTACGACCCGCCGAGCGTGCAGCGGCTGCTCGGCCACTTCGGCGTGCTGCTCGAGGCCGCGGTGGCCGACCCGACCCAGCGGGTGTCCGACCTGCCGGTGCTGACCGATGCCGAGCTGTACAACGAGGTCTACGGCTGGAACGACACCGCCGCGGACTTCCCGGTCACCTGCATCCATGAGCAGTTCGAGCAGGCCGCGCAGCGTAATCCGGACGGCATCGCCGGCAAGCTGTTCACCGCCGAGGGCGAGCGCGAGCGGGTGAGCTATGCCGAGCTGAACGCGCAGGCGAACCGGATCGCCCGCCGGCTCGCCGAGCTGGGCGTCGGCACCGAGGTGCTCGTCGGCGTCTGCATGCAGCCGTCGGTGCGCCGGCTGGCGGTGCTGCTGGGCAGCATGAAGGCCGGTGGCGGCTACGTCCCGCTGGACCCGGAACTGCCCGGCGAGCGGCTGTCCTTCATGATCGCCGACACCGCGATGCCGGTCATCGTGGCCGACGCGGCCAGCGAGCCCGGCCTGCCGGAGACCGAGGCGACGATCCTCTCGCTGAACGCCGAATGGCCCTCGATCGCCGAGCTGCCGGCCGACGACCTCAACCTGCCGCTGCCGCCGTCCAACGTCGCCTACGTCATCTACACCTCCGGTTCGACCGGCCAGCCCAAGGGTGTGGTGGTCGAGCACCGGCACGCGTTGAACTTCCTGCTCGGCATGATCGAGCACTGGAAGATCGGGCCGGGCGACCGGGTGCTGCAGTTCGCCTCGCTCAACTTCGACGTCTCGGTCATGGACATGTTCATGACCCTGTGCTCCGGTGCGACCGCGGTGCTGGCCGACCGGCAGACCCTGATGTCGCCGCCGCGGCTGGCCGAGCTGATGCGCGACGAACGGGTCACCTTCGCCTGCATGCCGCCTGCCGTGGTGAACCTGCTGACCGGCCAGGACTTCCCGGATCTGCGGGTGTTGCTCTCGGCCGGCGAGGAGTTGTCCGCCGAACTGGTCAAGGCCTGGTTGCGGCCGGGACTGCACTTCTACAACGGCTACGGGCCCACCGAGGCGGCCATCGGCGCCACCTTCGGCGAGATGGACGGCACCATCTTCCCGCCGCCGATCGGCCGGCCGAAGCCGAACTACCAGGTCTACGTGCTGGATCAGTACCTGAACCCGCTGCCGGTCGGGGTGATCGGCGAGCTGCACATCGGCGGCGCCGGGATCACCCGGGGCTACCTGAACCGGCCGGAGCCCACCGCCGAGCGGTTCATCGACGACCCGTTCTCCGAGGTCGAAGGCGCCCGGCTGTACAAGACCGGTGACCTGGTCAAGCGGCTGGCCGACGGCAACATCTCCTTCGTC
>DASUAC010000255.1:0-8091 GCA_035763985.1 Jatrophihabitans sp.
CGGCATCCGGTCGGCGACCCGGGGCTCGTCGTGGTTCTCCAGGAAGTGCAGCAGCCGGTCCTCCCGGCTGGCGTTGGCCTGCAGGTGGTAACGCACGGCGTCGGCGTTGCCGGCGATGATGTGGTCGTAGAGTTCCTTGTCGTAACAGAAGTCGAATCCCTGATCCAGCAACTCACCTTCCAGGCCCCAGTACGCCTCGGCCAGCAGCACGGTTTCCGGGTGCTTGGCGCGTAGTTCGCCGATCACCTCGGGCCAGAACTCCCGCGCGGGTTCGGCGCCGATCCGGCCGGCCCAGGTCTTGGCGAAGACATGGTTGATCATCAACATCGCCATGTCGCAACGGATCCCGTCGCACTGGTCGGCAACGCTGGTCAGCGTCTGCGCGGTCGCGGCCCGCAGGGCGGGTGAGAACGCGTCGAACTGCAGGACGTCCGGCCACGCCGGGAAGTACGGATCCCGGCCGTGCGCCAGGATGTGCTCGCCGATCCGGACCCATCCGTCCGGCTCGTTGGTGAGGCTGGCCTCGTCGCCCTCGATGAACAGCTCCGGACGGGTCTGCGCCCAGGGATGGTCCGGGGCGACGTGATTGGGCACGTAGTCCAGGATCAGCCGGACGCCGCGGGCCGCCAGCGCGGCGCGCGCGGTGGCCAGCCCGGCCGGGCCACCGAAGCCGGGATCCACCTCGTACTGCCGGACGCAGTAGGCCGAACCGATCACGTCCTCGTCGCCCAGATCCGGCAGCGCCTGCCGGAACGAGGCCTGCAACTCCGGGTTGGCGCCGGCCACGACGAGGCCGGCCGGGCTGCGGGCCCACACCCCCATCAGCCAGACCGCATCGACACCGGGCGGTGTCACGGCCGCCCAGTCGGCGGCCGTCACGTCGCCCAGCGTCAGCCGCCGGCCGGCCGCCCGGGACAGCTCGCGCAGCCAGGCCGCGGTGTTCACCTCGTAGATCACCGGCCGGGCCGGCCAGCCGGTCATGACGGGCTCACCTCGTCCGCCGCGGCCTGTGCCGCGGCCGCGGCGGTGTGCTCGGCCGGCACCGCGACCAGATCGGGAACCGTGCCGCCGGCCGCCCGGCCGCCGTCCCGGCGGCGCAGCCATCCGACGTACTTGCCCCGGAACAGCAACGGGATCAGGGCGACGCTGCCGGTCCAGCCGGTCTGATGGCTGGCGCCGATGCCGGCCCCGTTGTCGCCGTGGAAGTACTCGTAGAACAGGATCAGGTCGCGCCAGTGCGGGTCGGTCTGCAGCAGCGGCAGTCCGCCGTGCACCGGCCGCCGGCCGTCGGCACCGACCAGGAACGTCGCCACCAACCGGTCCCCGATGTCGCGAGCCACCTCGTACAGGGTGCGTTGCCGGCCGGAGCCGGTCGGGCACTCGACGGTGAACGCCTCGCCGTAATAGGTGTGCAGGTGCAGCAGGGCCCGGATCAGCATCAGGTTGATCGGGAACCAGACCGGCCCACGCCAGTTCGAGTTGCCGCCGAACATCCCCGAGTCGGATTCGGCCGGCAGGTAACCGACCCGGTATTCCTGCCCCTCGACGTTGATCAGGTAGGGATGTTCAGCGTGCCAGCGCGACAGCGCCCGGATCCCGTGCGGGCCGAGGAACTCCGATTCGTCCAGCATCCGCTGCAGGATACGGCGTAGCCGTGCCTCGTCGAACAGCGCGAACAACACCGGCCCGGTCTGCTCCACCTGCCTGCCTTGCGCGGGCATCGCGGCGGCCACCGCGGGGTGGCGTTGCAGGAACTCCGCGGCACGTTCGGCCAGTTGCGGGAACTCGCTGCGCAGTGCCGCGTCGAACACGGTGGCGGCGGCGAGCGGCATCAGCCCGACGACGGAACGGACCTTCAACGGCACGCAGCTTCCGTCCGGCCGGCGCAGTACGTCGTAGAAGAAACCGTCCTCCTCGTCCCACATGCTCTCGCCGTCCGGGCCGACGTGCCTGGTCGCCGCCGCGATCCAGGCGAAGTTCTCCAGCAATGCTTGCGCCTGTTCGAGATAGCTCGAGTTCTGCCGGGCCAGTTCGATCGCGATCTGCAGCATGCTCTGGCAGTACAACGCCATCCAGGCGGTGCCGTCGGCCTGGTCGATGTGCCCGCCGGTCGGCAGCGGGGCGCTGCGGTCGAAGGCGCCGATGTTGTCCAGGCCGAGGAAGCCGCCCTGGAACACGTTGCGGCCGTCGGCGTCCTTGCGGTTGAGCCACCAACTGAAGTTCTTGATCAGCTTGAGGTAGGCGTTCTCCAGGAACGCGCGGTCCCCGGCGCCGGTGGTGGTCTTGTCGAGTTCGTAGATGAACCAGGTCGCCCAGGCGTGCACCGGCGGGTTGACGTCGCTGAAGTTCCATTCGTAGGCGGGCAATTGGCCGTTCGGGTGCAGGTACCGGCGGCTGAGCAGCAGGTCGATCTGGCTCTTGGCGAAGTCCATGTCGAACACCGAGAACGTGATCGCGTGGAACGCCAGGTCCCAGGCGGCGAACCAGGGGTACTCCCACTTGTCGGGCATCGAGATGATGTCCTCGGCGATCAGGTGCCGCCATTCGCTGTTACGCAGGCCGGAACCGCTGCCCAGCGGATCCACGCCGTGCTCGGCCAGCCAGCGCTCGATGTCCAGGGCGTAGTACTGCTTCGACCAGATCATGCCTGCGCATGCCTGCCGGGCGACCATCCGTTCGTCGTCGCTGAGCTGACCCGCCAGGATCTCGGCCCAGAACTCGTCCGCCTCGGCCCGGCGGGCGTTGAGCACCCGGTCGAAATCCGCGAACGGCGGGCCGAGCTTCCCGGCCCGGGACGGGTTCGGCTCGGTGTCGGTGAGCCGCATGCGCAACACGGCCTGCCCACCGGCCGGGACGGCCAGCGTGTGATGCAGCGCGGCCTTGGTGCCGCTACCGGCCGGGTTGACCGTTGCCGCAGCACCGTGCACCACCGCGTCGTTGATGCCGTCCTTGACGTACCGGGTGTCGTTCGGGGTGCCGAAGACCCGCTCGTTGTTGGTCTCGTTCTCGGTCACCAGCACCGGCACCTCACCGTCGCCGAGGAACCACCGGCTGCCCAACTCGGGATGGTCGGTCCGTACCGCGGTCAGCCCGGGCAGGCCGTCCACGACCTGCAGCCCCGGACGCTGCCGGCCACCCGCCCAGGACCAGGTGTGCCGGAACCATACGGTGGGCAAGACATGCAGTTCGGCCGGCTCCGGACCGCGGTTGTGCACGGTCACCTGCAGCAGAATGTCCTCGGCTGTCGCCTTGGCGTACTCGACCTCGACGTCGAAATACCGGTTGTCGTTGAAGATTCCGGTATCCAGCAGTTCGAACTCGGGATCCGTCTTCGTCCGGGAGCCGTTGACGGCAGTCAGTTCGGCGTACGGATATGCCGCCTGCGGGTACTTGTACAGGAACTTGAGGTAGGACGAACTCGGCGTGGCATCCAGGTAGTAATAGCACTCCTTGACGTCCTCGCCGTGGTTGCCCTCGGAATTCGTCAGGCCGAACAGCCGCTCCTTCAGGATCGGGTCGCGGCCGTTCCAGAGCGCCAGCGCGACACACAGTTGCTGCTGGTCGTCGCTCAGCCCGGCGAGCCCGTCCTCCCCCCACCGGTAGGCCCGGGATCGCGCCTGATCATGGCTGAAGTACGGCCAGGCCTCGCCGTCGGCGCTGTAGTCCTCGCGAACCGTGCCCCATTGGCGCTCGCTCAGGTACGGCCCCCATCGCCGCCAGCCCCCGCCGGTGACCTCGCTCATCCGGTTCCGCTCGGCACCAACCATGACTGACCCCCTAGACGAGTCGGGCAGTTTCGGTGACAGTCTCGGCCGGGCCCGTACGGCGTTGAATCACCCAGCGTGGATGACTGCCTCGCAGTGGACGTCAGCCCGCCGGATCTCCGCCGCCGGATTCGATCCGCTGCCGGGCCAGCCGCTCGAGCAACTCCGGCATGGCGCCGGCCCGCGGATCGGTGAGCTCCAGCCGGCATCGGTTGACGGTTGCCGCGATCGTCAGCAGCGACAGCGTTTGCCCATAGTCGCCCAGCAATCTCTCCACCAGCACCGCATCGTGGACGTTGCGCAGCGGCAGGTAGGTGGTCGCCTCCGCAGGCACCGTCGCAGGCTGCGCCGGCTCGGCGCCGCTCTCGGGCACCCTCGTCGACTGCCTGGTCACACCGGTTCCGCCCGTCGCGTCGCTACGAGTCGGGCTGGGACGACTGGAGCCGCCATTCGGAGATCAGCTGCCGTCGTTGCGCATCCAGTAGGTCGCCTTCGTCCCGCCAGCTGCGTCGTGCCGCCAGCTGCCAGCCCCGCGGCCGGCGCTTACGCCACGCCTCGGTCGCGAACTGCAGGCAGGCGTCCTCGGCGGCGAGATGACAGAGCCACGCGTCGGACAGCAACCGCTGGCCACGCGGTGCGATGCCGATCGATGCCAGACGGAACGTTGCCAGCAGCGGGTCACGCTGTCCACGGGTGTTCATCGGCACGCTCCGATCAAGCCGGCTGCTTTGCTGATCGCTTACCAGAAGCAAGAAGCATTCTCGGTGGCATCGGCAGCGGAGTTCATCACCCTCGGCGGATGAGGCGTGGCCGGCCCCTGGCGAACCATCCTTGCGAACATGCTCGCGAGGCTGTTCCTGAACTGGGTGATCCTGGCGGTCGCCGTCGGCATCGCCGCGGCCACCCTGCCCGGCATCGAGGTGCACGGCGGCATCGGCACGATCCTCTGGATCGCACTGCTGTTCGGGCTGGTCAACGTGCTGCTCGGGCCGATCCTGCACCTGCTGGCGCTGCCGATCACCGTCCTGACCCTCGGACTGTTCGCCCTGGTCGTCAACGGTGTGCTGCTTGCGGCCACGGCCGGCCTGAGCAGCAAATTGGATATCGACAATTTCGGTACCGCCATCTTGGGGGCTTTGATCATTTCCATCGTGGTGGCGGTGCTTCAGCTGATTACCCGTTCGCGGGTGAGGCAGGCCTGACAAGGATTTTGCTCCTCGTGAAGCAGGCATTCCTTGTTGAACTGTTGTTGCAGACACATTCGGTGCGCGGATGCCTGAGCGCGCATCCAGCGCGAACGAATTCATCGAATCTAAGGGACCTTGTGCTCTGCAGCGCTTACGGCCGCCTTGGCACAGTGGGAACACAGAACGCGGCCCACGGGGGAATCACGATGGTGCGGGCAGACGCGCTACCTCCAGGCCGGCCCCACGGCGAAATGCGAGGCCATGGCCAACACGGACGTCCTGCTCGATCCGCCGCCGCGTTCGATCCCGGCGCCGGCGGCGAACCCGCCCGTGCTGGCGACCAAGGTGCAGCCCGAGCGGCTCCGGCCCCGCTACATCAGCAGGCAGCGTTTGATCGAGACGGTGACCCGGGGCGTCAGCAGCTGCGCCCTGACGCTGATCAGCGGCCCGGCCGGTTCCGGGAAGAGCATTCTGGCGGCTTCCTGGGCCGCGGCCGACCCGCTCGACTGGCCCATCGCATGGCTCACGGTCGACAAGTCCGACAACAACCCGGCGCTGTTCTGGGCCTATGTGCTCAAGAGCCTGGCGCGGGCCGGCGTCGAACTGCCCGGGCTTCGATATAGCCGGCCGGGGCACGACCCCGGCACCTTCTTCTGCGCCCAACTGGCCGCCTCGCTGCTCGAGCGTCCGCGTCCGGTAGTGGTCATCATCGACAATGCCGAACACCTCGACGATCCGGAGATCCTCGGCGGCATCGACCTCCTGCTGCGGCGGGCCGCCGACCGGCTCCGGATCGTGCTGTGTACCAGGGTCGATCCGCAACTCCCGCTGTTCCGCTACCGGCTCGATGAGACGATCAGCGAGCTGCGGCTGCACGATCTGGCGTTCACGGTCACCGAGGCCGGGGAACTCTTCCGCGCGGCCGGGCTCACCGTCTCGGGCGATGTCGCGACCGCGCTCACCCGGCGTACCGAGGGCTGGGCAGCCGGCCTTCGACTGGCCGCCTCCTCGCTGGTCGGTGGGGCGGAGCTGACCCCCCTGCTCACCGCCCTGGGCGACGGCGACAGCAACGTCGCGGAATACCTGATCTCGGAGGTGCTGAAGCAACAGGACGAACGCACCCGGCAGGTCCTGTTGCGGACCAGCGTGGTCGAGCAACTCGTGCCCGAGCTGGTCGACGTGCTGACCGACCGGCATGACGGTCGCCGGACGCTGGCCGCGCTGTACCACGCCAACGTCTTCATCGAACGGGACCCGCGCCTGCCCGGCGTCTATCGCATGCATCCGCTGTTCCGCTCCATGCTGGCCGCGCAGCTGAGCTACGAAGCACCCGAGCAGTGCCGGCAACTCCATCTGCGATGCGCGCGCTGGTTCGCCGAGCACGGTCAGATCAGTGCCACCATCGAGCACGCGGTCGCCGGCAGCGACTGGGCCTACGTGGCCACGTTCCTGGCGGAGAGCCTCGTGGTCGGCAACCTGCTGGCCCGCAACCGGACGCCGTACGAACGGATCCTGCGGTCGTTCCCGGCCGGCGTGCCCGACCGGTGTGCCGCCGTGCTGCGCGTCGCCGGCGCCGTCCGGGCCGGCCTGCCGGTGGCGGAGGACGACCTCAAGGATTCGGCCGGCCTGGCGCACGACACGACCGAGCGGGTGGAGCGCCGGGTGTCGGCGGCGGTCGTGTACGCGGCCGCCTGCGCCGATGCCGAGCCGGATCCCGGCCGGTGGCTGGCCGCCTGCGACGACGCCGCCGATTTGATCAGCCGGCTACCGACTCAGCGCCGGGAGGCGCATCCGGAACTGGCCTCGGTGGTGTTACGGAGCCGGGCCATGGCACTGCTCAAGCAGCCCGACCGGAAGTTGTTCACCGATGCGCTCGACACTGCCGTCAAGGTCTGTGACGAGGCCGGCGCGGACCGGCTGCTGCGTCAGTGCGAGGGCGAACTGGCCCTCGTCGAGGCACTCAACGGTCAGTTGCGCAAGGCCACCGAGCATGCCATGGCGGCCAATGCGCCGGGCCGGGAAGGCGAGCCCGGCCCGGACCAGACCACTCCGGCCTCGGCACTCGCGCTGGCCTGGATCCGGTCGGAGGAGGGCGACAATTCCGGTGCCCGCCGTTGGCTGGACCGGGCGACCAAGCGGCGCAACGGCGCCTCGGTCGACGACCGGCTCGTCGAACCGCTGCTGACCGTGTTGCGCGCTCGGCTGCTGCGCGGCCGCAGAGAGCCGGAGACCGCCGAACGGCTGCTCCAGCCGACCATCGCCGCGCTGGCCGAACCCGATTGGCTACGCCAGCAGGTGTTGCTCGAGGAGGCCACCCTGCAGTTGGCCCTCGGCCGGCCGGCCCGGGTCGTGGCGACCCTCGACGCGTTGCCCGATCCCAACTCGCCCCGAGGCCAGCTACTGCGCTGCCGGGCGACCGACCTGACCGGCCAACCGCCGGCCGCGAACCAAGGCCTTTCCCCGGACGCCGAATGGTCGATCGTCGAGGTGGTCGAGGCATGGCTCAACGAGGCCTGCCTGAAGATGCAGCACGGCCAGACCGGCGATGCGCACGACGCGCTCAAGCACGCGCTCCGGCTGGCTCAGCCGGAACGGCTCCGGCGGCCGTTCCTCGACGCATCGCCGAAGTTGATCCAGATCCTCAAGATCGAACCGGATCTGGCCACCTCCGCAGCGTGGTTACGCCCGCGGGGCCGCGCGCACGCCGCGCCCCTGGCGCATGCCCACTACGCCGACGGGGTCCCGGACGGACCGGTGCTCACCCAGCCGTTGACCGAACGGGAGCTGGAGGTGCTGCGCCATCTCTCGGACATGCTGACCACCGAGGAGATCGGCACGGCGATGTACGTCTCGGTCAACACCGTGCGCACCCATGTCCGCAGCATCCTGCAGAAGCTCGGCGTGCGCCGCCGCCACGATGCGGTGCGGCGCGCCCGGGCGCTCGGGATTCTCTGACCGAGGTTGCTCTCGACGACGCTGGAGGCTCGCATGGTCCAACCCGCAGCAGATATGCCGCGCCCGACCTGCCGGCCTCGGATTCCGACGGGCTGGGGACGCGCACTGCACTCGTGGGGTTACCGCAGCGCGGAGGGAATGCTGCATGAGCTGCTCAGCGAGTTCCCCGAACGGCTCGCCAACTC